>JBDTXQ010000271.1:0-4327 GCA_040006115.1 Usitatibacter sp. | reverse complement strand
CGCGGTGGCGCTCGCTCTGGTAGAGGCGATAGAGCGCGTAGTGCTCGGCGTTGAATTTCAGCTCGCCATAGCGCGGCTCCAGCCCTTCGTGACGCGCGATGGCGCGGCGCTGGGGGCGCGAGGGCTCGAACTCCGGCGCCACCACGCGCACCGGCACGCAGGCGTGGCAGTGGTCGCAGTAGGGACGGTATGTGAAGGCGCCGCTACGCCGGAAGCCCGCCGAGACCAGCGCCGAATAGGTCTCGGTGTCTATCAAATAACTCGGCGTGGCGACCTGCGAGCGCGCGAGCTTGCCCGGCAGGTAGCTGCACGGGTACGGCGCTGTCGCGTAGAACTGAAGGTTCGCGATCGGCAGGTCGTTGAGCTTCGCCATTCTTCCCTGGGGTCAGGTCCAGCGTTGTCCGGTTGCAGGATATTGTATCGACTCTTGAACCAGCTGCGCGAACGCCTTCCGCGGGATCTCGCGGGCGCCGAGGGATGCCAAGTGCGCCGTGGCCTGCTGGCAGTCGATCACCCCGCAGCCCTCGGCCCGCAGCCGTTCCACCAGCTTCACGAGCGCGACCTTGGAGGCATCCGGGGCGCGCGCGAACATCGACTCGCCGAAGAAGGCGCGCCCCAGGGCCATGCCGTAGAGCCCGCCCACGAGCCGCCCCTCGTGCCACGACTCGACGGAGTGCGCGAAGCCCAGCTCGTTCAGGCGCACGTACGCCTCGACCATCTCGGGCACGATCCAGGTGCCTGCCTGCCCGTCGCGCGGCGCGGCGCAGGCCTCGATCACTTCGCGGAAGGCCGTATCGACGCGCGTCTCGTAGGCGCCGCGCGCGACCATCCTGCGCAGCGACCGCGATACCTTGAGCTCCTCGGGGAAGAGCACCATGCGCGGGTCCGGTGACCACCAGAGGATCGGATCGCCCTCGGAGTACCACGGAAAGATGCCCTGCGAGTAAGCCGCGACAATGCGGCCCGGCGAGAGATCTGCGCCGGCGCACAGCAGCCCATTGGGCGACTTGAGCGCCTTCGCGACCGGCGGGAATGGCGCGTCGCCGCGCAGCCAGGGGATCATCTCCCCGGCATTTTCTCATCTATCCCATCTTCCACGGCAGGCCGGCGGCCCGCCATCCCCGGCCCGGGGCGTCGCCTTCGAAGCCCTCGAGCACGTTGTACGACTTTGCGAATCCCGCCTGGGTCGCGAGCTCCGCCGCGTGATGCGAGCGCACGCCGCTGCGGCACAGGAAGAGGATGGGGGTCGCGGGGTTGACCGTTGCCTTCAGCTTCGCGAGGAACGCGCGCAGCGCGGTTTCCTCGCCGTCGCGCGGCCATTCGACGAGCGGCACCTCGGGAACGTGTCCAACGAACTGCCACTCGGGCGGCGTGCGCACGTCGACGATCCTCGCCGCGCCGAGCTCCTGAAGCGCCCACGCTTCCGCAGGAGTGACGGCCCCCGCGTACGGCAGGCCCATCACGGGCTTGCGCTCGTCGGCGCGGGCCCAGATCGTCTCGGGCGGCTCAGCATTGGCCGCGCCGTCGAGCGGGCCCTTCCCGGGGCCGCTCACCAGTAGTTCTCCACGGCGAGATGGCCGGGATCGCCGCGCCGCGAGATCCTGAAACCGCGCTCGGTGAGGAGCTTGCGGGAATCCTCGACCATCTCGGGGTTGCCGCACAGCATGATGCGCGAGCGATCGTGGTCGAGCTTTACGCCGAGGTTCTCCTCGAGGACGCCGCTCGCGAGGAGCTTCGTCACCCGGTCGCGCAGCGTCCCGGGCACGGGCTCGCGGGTCACGATGCGCGCATAGCGCAGCTTGTGTGCGAATTGCGCGTAGTACTCGCTCTTGTCGAAGCCGCGGATGAGATCTTCGTAGGCGAGCTCGGACTGGGTGCGCACGCTCTGGACCAATACGAGATTATCGTAGTGCTCCCATGTCGCGAAGTCGTGGAGGATCGACAGGAACGGCGCAAGCCCGGTCCCGGTCGCGAGCATCCACAGGTCCCGGCCGTCCTCGAAGCGGTCGGTGGTGAGGAAGCCGTAGCTCTTGCGCTCCACGTAGATCTCGTCGCCTTCCTGCAGCTTCGAGAGCCGGCTGGTGAAGGCGCCGCCCGGCACCACCACGGAGAAGAACTCGAGGTGCTCGTCGTGCGCCGCCGAGGCGATCGAGTACGCGCGCCAAACGATGGTGTCGTGGTCGCGGTCCTTCACGCCGAGGCGGGCGAATTGCCCCGGCACGAAACGGTAGCCGCGGTCGCGCGTGGTGCGGAACGAGAAGAGGCTCTCGGTCCAGGGGCGCACGCCGGTGATCTTCTCTACGGTGTATTTGTCATCCATTTTGGGCGATGAGGTTCGATAGGGATTCGATGCCGGCGCGATCGCGGAACACTTCGCCCACGCACATGACGACCGGCCCGGCGGCGCGCGGCAACGCTTGGTCGCGCAGCTCGCCCAGCGTCGTGAAGAGGTGGCTTTGCTCGGGTAGCGTGGCGCTCTCGACGAGCGCAACCGGCGTCGCGGCGTCCTTGCCGGCGTCGATGAGCGATGCGCCGATCGCCTGCGAGGCGCCCGCGGCCATGTATAGGATCACCGAGTCGGCGCACATCGCGGCGGGCAGCCACTCGGAGGCGGTCTCGTCCTTGCCTACGCGGGGCGTGAGGAACGCCACGGTGCGCGCCACGCCGCGGCGCGTGAGCGAGACGCCGAGCGTGGCGGCTGCGGCGAGCGCGGCCGTCACTCCGGGCACCACCTCGAATTCGATTCCCGCGGCGGCGAGCGCGTCGAGCTCTTCCTGCGCGCGGCCGAAGATCATCGGGTCGCCGCCTTTCAGGCGCACCACGATCGCGTGAGCGCGGGCGGCCTCGATCAATGCGCGGTTGATGAAGCGTTGCTCCGTCGATACCTTGCCGTAGCGCTTGCCGACGTCGATCACGCGCGCGCGGGTGGCGAGGGCGAGGATGTCGCGATGCACGAGCGCGTCGTGCAGGACGACGTCGGCGGCCTCGATGAGGCGCGCGGCGCGCAGCGTGAGGAGGTCGGGAGCGCCCGGCCCCGCGCCGACGAGATAGACCCTACCCACGGCCGACCTCGGAAATCATTCCGCCTGCCACCGTGTGGTTGGTGGCCTCGTCGATCAGGATGAAGCTTCCGGTCGCGCGATCCGACGAATAGGTATCGGCCACCAGCGGGCTCGCCACCGCGATGCGCACGCTTCCCAGGTCATTGAAGTCGAGGGTCGCCGCGCCGGAGTCGGGCTGCAGCGTGGTGAGGTCGAGCCGCGACTCGAGGGTCTCGATCGTCGCGCGGACGGTCTGCGTGCCGTGCTTCAGCCAGTAGCGCCGACCCGTCGAGAGCGGATCGCGGTCGAGCCACGTGAGGCGTGCGCCGAAGCGCCTGACTACGGCGGGCGCTTGGTGCGCGTGCGAGAGGATGTCGCCCCGGGCGATGTCGATCTGCCGGTCGAGGACCACGGTCACCGAGCGCCCGGCGGTGGCGATGGGCAGCGTGCGATCGAGCGTCACGATGTCGGTGACTTTCGCCTCGAGCCCCTGGGGCCACGCCACCACGGTGTCGCCGACCGAAAGCGTGCCCGAGACGATGCGGCCGAGGTAGCCGCGGCGGTCGGCGCGCGGCCCGAAGCGCGAGCGCGACACGAGCTGCACCGGGAAGCGAAGGTGGCGCGACGGCGCCCCGCTCTCGGCGCTTTCGAGGACGTCGAGGAGCGTGGGACCCGGATACCAGCCAAGGTGGTCGCCGCGATGCACCACCATGTCGCCCTCGAGGGCCGACACGGGGATGAGGGTAATCGCGGACAGGCCCAGAGATTGCGCGACCGCGGAGAAGTCCGCGGCGATCTCCTCGAACACCGCGCGGTCCCAGCCCACCTGGTCCATCTTGTTGATCGCGACCACCACGCGCGGGATGGCGAGGAGGGCCGCGACCGCCGCGTGGCGCCGCGTCTGCTCGGAGACGCCGCGGGTCGCATCGACCAGGATGACGGAGAGGTCCGCGGTGCTCGATCCGGTCACCATGTTGCGGGTGTACTGCTCGTGCCCCGGCGTGTCGGCGATGATGAAGCGGCGCGTGGGCGTGGCGAAATAGCGGTAGGCCACGTCGATCGTGATGCCCTGCTCGCGCTCGAGCGTGAGGCCGTCGGTGAAGAGCGAGAGGTCCAGGCCCGCATCGCCGCGCCGCGACGTGGTGCGCGCCACCGCGGCGAGCTGGTCCTCGAGGAGCACCTTGGTGTCGAGGAGGAGCCGGCCGATGAGCGTGCTCTTCCCGTCGTCGACGCTGCCCGCGGTCGTGAAGCGAAGCGTCCCGGGCGCGATGGCGTGGAGCGACATC
>JBDTXQ010000270.1:0-4329 GCA_040006115.1 Usitatibacter sp. | reverse complement strand
GGAACATCGCGTGGCCGAATGAGAGCAGCCCGCCGAAGCCGAGCAGCAGGTTGAAGGCGCATGCGAAGAGCGAGAAGCAGAGCGCCTTCATGAGGAACACGGGGTAGACGACCGCCGGCGCCACCACGAGAATCGCGAGCAGCACCACGAAGCCCACGCGCTGGTAGCGCTCCTCCCACGCCGGGTCCTTGACCGCGGATGCGCCGATGCCGGTGTCTTCGCTCATCAGCGCTGCCCGAAGAGCCCTTGCGGGCGAACCATGAGGACGATCGCCATGATCACGAAGATCACCGTGTTCGACGCCTCGGGGTAGAAATACTTGGTGAGCCCCTCGATGACGCCGAGCCCGAAGCCGGTGACGATCGATCCCATGATCGAGCCCATGCCGCCGATCACCACCACCGCGAACACCACGATGATGAGGGACGATCCCATCTGCGGGCTCACCTGGTAGATGGGTGCGGCGAAGACCCCCGCGAGCGCCGCGAGCCCCACGCCGAAACCGTAAGTGAGCGTGATCATGCGCGGCACGTTCACGCCGAACGCCTGCACCAGCGCGGGATTCTCGGTGGCGGCGCGCAGGTAGGCGCCGAGCTTGGTGCGCTCGATCAGGAACCAGGTGCCGAGGCAAATGACCAGCGAAGCGAAGATCACCCAAGCGCGATAGTTGGGCAGGAACATGAAGCCCACGTTCTGCACGCCCGTGAGGTTCTCGGGCATCGAGTACGGCATTCCCGCCGAGCCGAACTCGTTCCTGAACGCTCCCTCGATGATGAGCGCCAGGCCGAACGTGAGCAGCAATCCATAGAGGTGGTCGAGCTTGTAGAGGCGAGAAAGCATCAGCCGCTCGATGATGACGCCGGTGGCACCCACCGCGAGCGGCACCAAGACGAGCGCCCACCAATAGCCCATCCCCAGCTTGTTCGCGAGGAAATAGGCCACGAAGGCTCCCATCATGTACTGGGCGCCATGCGTGAAGTTGATGATGTTGAGGAGCCCGAAGATCACCGCGAGCCCGAGCGAAAGGAGGGCGTAGAACGAGCCGTTGATCAGCCCGACGAGGAGCTGGCCGAAGAGGGCTTGGGTGGACATCGTTCTACGCCGTTGTGCTGCTTACTTCTTCGCAACCAGCTCGCAGCCGCCGTCAGCCAGCGGGCGGAACGCCTGATCTGCCGGGATCGTCGCGAGGACCTTGTAGTAATCGTACGGGCCCTTCGACTCCGACGGCTTCTTCACTTCGACGAGGTACGCCGGATGGATCTTGCGGCCGTCGGCGCGGATGGTGCCCTTGCCGAACAACGGATCGTCGGTGGGCATCTCCTTCATCTTCGCCACCACCTTCGCGCCGTCGTCGCTCTTCAGCGCCGCGACCGCCTTCAGGTAATGCAGCACGCCCGAGTAAACCCCCGCCTGCACCATGGTCGGGTACTTGTTGCCGTTGGCGGCGGCGAAGCGCTTGGCGAATGCGCGAGTGGCGGGGTTCAGGTCCCAGTAGAACGTGTTGGTGAGGATGAGGCCCTGGGCCTTCTCGAGCCCCAGGCCGTGCACGTCCGTGAGGAACACCAGCAGGCCGGCTAGATTCTGTCCGCCCTTCACGATGCCGAACTCCGAGGCCTGCTTGATGGAGTTGATGGTGTCGCCGCCGGCGTTGGCGAGGCCGATGATCTTGGCTTTCGACGACTGCGCCTGCAGCAGGAACGACGAGAAGTCCTGCGTGTTGAGCGGATGGCGCACCTTGCCGACCACCGTGCCGCCCGCCTTCAGCACCACGGCCTCGGTGTCGCGCTCGAGCGCGTGACCGAACGCATAGTCGGAGGTGAGGAAGAACCACGACTTGCCGCCGCGCTTCACGATCGCGCTGCCGGTGCCGTTGGCGAGCATCCAGGTGTCATAGGTCCAGTGCACGGTGTTGGGCGAGCACTTGGAGCCGGTCAAGTCCGAGCTCGCCGCGCCGGAGTTGATAAAGACCTTGCCCTTGTCGCGGACCACTTGATTGACCGCGAGCGCCACGCCCGAATTGGGTACGTCGACGATCACATCCACGCCCTCGGCGTCGATCCACTTGGTGGCGATCTGCGATCCGACGTCGGCCTTGTTGAGGTGGTCGGCGGAGACCACCTCGACGGTGAGGCCCTTGGCCTTCGCGTTGAAGTCCTCGATCGCCATCTTGGCGGCGAGCACCGAGCCCTGGCCCCCGAGGTCGGCGTACAGGCCCGACTGGTCGTTCAGGACGCCGATCTTCACCACGTTGCCCGAGATCTGGGCGTTCGCGCCACCGGCCCCCAGGGCCAGCGCCAGCGCGGCTGCCAATGTCTTCAATTTCGCGTTCATCTTTCTCACTCCTCCAGTTTTAGGAACTACACACCCAGGTACTCGTGAAGCATTGCCGTCTTCGCCTCGAGCTCCGACGCCAGGAACGATTCGGCGATCTTGCCGTGCTCCATGACGTAATGACGGTCCGCGAGCGGGGCCGCGAACCGGAAATTCTGTTCCACCAGGACGATGGTGAAGCCGCGCTCCTTCAGCTTGAGGATAACGCGCCCGATCGCCTGCACGATGACCGGGGCGAGCCCCTCGGTAATCTCGTCCAGAAGCAGGAGGTTGGCGCCGGTGCGAAGGATCCGCCCCATGGCGAGCATCTGCTGCTCGCCTCCGGAGAGCTTGGTGCCCTGCGCGGTCGCGCGGCGCTCGCGCAGGTTGGGGAACATCTCGTAGATCTCGTCGATGCTCATGCCGCCCTTGGCAATCTCGGGCGGCAGCGTGAGGTTCTCCTCCACCGACAGGCTCGAGAAGATGCCGCGCTCCTCCGGGCAGTAGCCGATGCCGAGGTGTGCGATCTTGTGCGTGGGCCACGTCACGGTCTCGATGCCATTCACGACGATGGATCCGGTCCGGCGTCCCACGAGGCCCAGGATCGACTTCAAGGTCGACGTGCGGCCCGCGCCGTTCCTGCCGAGAAGCGTCACCACCTCGCCCTTGTGCACGGTGAGGTCGACGCCGTGAAGCACGTGCGATTCCCCGTACCACGCCTGCAGGTTCTGGATGCGCAGGACCTCGCTAGCCATGGGCGGTCCCCATGTACGCCTCGATCACCGCCGGGTGCTTCGAGACCTCCGCGTACGGCCCTTCGGCCAGCACCGCGCCGCGCGCGAGCACGGTGATCATGTCGCAAATCCCGGAGACCACGCTCATGTTGTGCTCGACCATGAGCACGGTGCGCCCCACAGCGACTTCCTTGATGAGGTCGCGCACACGGCCCACGTCCTCGTGGCCCATGCCGGCGGTGGGCTCGTCGAGCAGCATGAGCTCCGGCTCCATGGCGAGCGTGGTGGCGATCTCGAGCGTGCGCTTCCGGCCGTAGGCAAGCTCACCCGCGGTGATGCGCGCGAACTTGGCGAGGTCCACGCGCTCGAGGAGCGCCATGGCGCGGTCGTTCAGCACGTCGAGGGTCTTTTCGCGCTTCCAGAAATGGAAGCTCGTTTTGAGGCTCCTCTGCAGGGCGACGCGCACGTTCTCCATCACCGTGAGGTTGGGGAAAACCGCCGAGATCTGGAACGAGCGGATGATCCCGCGCAATGCCACGTCGGCGGGCCGGTCGCGCGTGATGTCGGTGCCGTTGAAGAGGATGGTCCCCGCGGTAGGCTGCAGGAACTTTGTGAGCAGGTTGAACGTGGTGGTCTTGCCGGCGCCGTTCGGGCCGATCAGCGCGTGGATGGTGCCGCGCTTCACCTGGAGGTTCACGTTGTCGACCGCGACGAAGCCCTTGAACTCCTTCGTGAGGCCGCGTGTTTCCAGGATAGTGTCGGCGGGCATCGAGAGTGGGAAGGGGGCCGCTCTCCCGGGGAACGCGGAACGCGGCGCTATCGTAATTGTTCGCCGATGCTACCCCAGCGCGCGCGCCATGGGCAAGGACCCGGAGGCCGAAAACCTCCGATAAATTCGTCGTTTACATCGGAAGTGTCCGGAAAACGGGACACCCCGGCGTCAGCCCCCGCCGGGCGGCCGCCCGAACGCCACGACACCCTGGTTTCCGCCCAGGTTGTACGTCAACCCGGCGCGCTGCCCGGTGCGGCCGGTGAAGAAGCCATCGAAGCTGCCCAAGGCGTTCGCGCCGCAGCTGGGCGTGCACCCGATCACGAGCGGGGCGGGATTCGGCAGCCCCGCGATCGGCGTGCCCGAATACGCGGAGAAATACTGGTCGCGGTAGATGGGCATGCCGCTCGCCGCGCCCGTCCAGGTCTGCGCCCCGATGAGGATGTTCACCGACGCGTCCACGGTGCGATTGGTGAAGTTGGCGTTCAGCGTCGCGCTGTTCAGCGTGCCGACGCC
>JBDTXQ010000269.1:0-4353 GCA_040006115.1 Usitatibacter sp. | reverse complement strand
GCAAGGTCCCGATCGCGCCCGACGTCGAGGCCAACATCATCGCGCGCGGCACCCCCGGCATGTCGGGCGCGGACCTCGCCAACCTCGTGAACGAGGCGGCGCTCTACGCGGCGCGGCGCAGCAAGCGCCTGGTCGACATGGACGACTTCGAGGAGGCCAAGGACAAGATCTTCATGGGCGCCGAGAGGAAGTCGATGGTGATCACGCCCGAGGACAAGAAGAAGACGGCGTACCACGAGTCGGGCCACGCCATCATCGGCAGCGTGCTGCCGGGGTGCGACCCGGTGCACAAGGTGACCGTGATCCCGCGCGGCCGCGCGCTGGGCGTCACCTGGTCCCTCCCGGAGATGGACCGCTACAGCCTCTATCGCGACCAGATGCTCGCGCAGATCTCGATGCTGTTCGGCGGACGCGTCGCCGAGGAGCTCTTCATCGGCAACGTGTCCACGGGCGCCTCCAACGACTTCGAGCGCGCGACCCAGATCGCCCGCGACATGGTGACCCGTTACGGCATGTCCGACTCCCTCGGCCCGATGACCTACGGCGAGAACGAGGGCGAAGTATTCGTCGGGCGCTCGATCACGACGCACAAGAACATGTCCGACGCGACCATGCAGAAGGTCGACCTCGAGATTCGGCGCATCATCGACGAGCAGTACAACCTCGCCCGCAAGATCCTCGAGGACAACCGCGACAAGGTCGAGGCGATGACCAACGCGCTCCTCGAGTGGGAAACTCTCGACTCCGAGCAGATCAAGGACATCATGGCCGGCAGGCCGCCGCGCCCGCCCAAGCCCCCCGCCGCTAAGACGACGCAGCCGCCGCCTTCGGACAGCGGCAACCGCGCCCCGGAGCCCAGTCCCACTCCGGCGGAGACCGCCTGAACGCGGCAGGCGCGAAGCAGCACCCGAAGGGGTGGCCATCGGCCACCCCTTTTTCCTTGGGCCGCCCGCAGGTGCTCGGCATCCTGAACGTTACGGCGGATTCGTTCTCTGACGGGGGGCGATACCTCGACGCCTCGCGCGCGATCGAACACGGGCTCGCGTTGCGCGCCGACGGCGCCGACCTCGTCGACGTGGGCGGCGAGTCGACGCGGCCGGGCGCGCAGCCCGTTCCCGCCGAAGAGGAGCTGCGCCGCGTGATGCCGGTGATCGAGGCGCTGGCGAAGGAAGGGGTCGCGGTCTCGGTCGACACGATGAAGCCGGAAGTGATGCGCGCGGCGGTCGCGGCGGGATGCGCCGTGGTGAATGACGTGAACGGATTCAGGGCCGTGGGCGCGGTCGACGCGGTCGCCAGCGCCCGGGTCGGATTGATCGTGATGCACATGAAGGGCACGCCCCTGAACATGCAGAAGGAGCCGCGCTACGACGACGTGGTCGCCGAGGTGCCGGCCGATCGCGTCGCGCGCGCCGCGGCGCTAGAGTCCGCCGGCGTGGCTTCGCATCGCATCGCGCTCGATCCGGGCTTCGGGTTCGGCAAGACGCTCGAGCACAACCAGGCGCTCTTCCGCGCGCTGCCCGCCCTCGCCGCCACCGGCTTCCCGATCGTCGCGGGCGTGTCACGCAAGAAGATGATCGGCGACTTCACCGGCCGTCCCGCGGCCGAACGCACCGCGGGCAGCGTTGCCGCGGCCCTCCTCGCGGCGCAGAATGGCGCGAGCCTCGTGCGCGTCCACGACGTGAGGCAAACCGTCGATGCGATCAACGTCTGGATGGGATTGAGATGACCCGCAAGTATTTCGGAACCGATGGAATCCGCGGCCGCGTCGGCCAGCATCCGATCACGCCGGACTTCGTGCTGAAGCTGGGCTACGCGGCCGGCAAGGTGCTGTCGCGCGCCGACATCGCGCCGCCGCACCGCTCGCGCCCCGCGGTGCTGATCGGCAAGGACACGCGCATCTCCGGATACATGCTCGAGTCCGCGCTCGAGTCGGGGCTCTCGGCGGCAGGCGTCGACACGCTCCTGGTGGGCCCGATGCCCACGCCGGCGGTGGCTTTCCTCACCCGGGCGCTGCGCCTTTCCGCGGGAGTGATGATCTCCGCGTCGCACAATCCCTTCGAGGACAACGGCATCAAGTTCTTCTCGGGCGACGGCATGAAGCTGCCCGACGCGGTGGAGCACGAGATCGAGGCGCTCCTCGACGCGCCGCTCGCCGTGGCCACTTCCGCGCACCTCGGCAAGGCCGAGCGCATCCACGACGCCGAGGGCCGCTACCTCGAGTTCTGCAAGGGCAACTTCCCGAAGCAGCACTCGCTGCGCGGCCTGAAGCTCGTGGTCGATTGCGCCCACGGCGCCAACTACCGCGTAGGGCTGCGCGTCTTCCAGGAGCTCGGCGCGGAAGTGGTCGCTATCGGCAGCTCGCCCAACGGCGTCAACATCAACGAGCATGTCGGCGCGACCGCCCCCGCCGCGATGGCGAAGGCGGTGGTCGAGCACAAGGCCGATTTCGGCATCGCCTTCGACGGCGACGGCGACCGCCTCGCAATGGCCGACCGCGACGGCACCGTGTTCGACGGCGACCAGCTCCTCTACGCGATGGTGAAGAACCGCCATGCCGAGGGGCGCCTGAAGGGCGGCGTCGTCGGCACGCTCATGACCAACTTCGCGCTCGAAAAGCTGCTGGGCGAGATGGGGATCGACTTCGCACGCGCCAAGGTGGGCGACCGCTACGTCCTCGAAACCCTGGTCGAGCGCGGCTGGGAGTGCGGCGGCGAGAATTCCGGCCATCTCCTCGCGCTCGATTGCCACACCACGGGCGACGCCATCATCTCGGCGCTGCAGGTGCTTGCCGCGGTGGTTGCGTCGAAACAGACGCTCGGCGAATTCACGCGCGAGCTGCGGCTGCTGCCGCAGGTGCTGGTCAACGTCAAATTCAACGGCAGGCTCGATTTGCAGGCCGCCGCGGTACGGGAGGCTATCGCCAGCGCGGAAAGCGCGTTGCAGGGCCGTGGAAGGGTTTTGTTGCGGCCTTCCGGCACCGAGCCGGTGGTGCGTGTGATGGTCGAAGGCGAGGACCGGTCCAACGTGCAGGCGCTAGCAGACGCCATCGCTGCCGTGGTGAAGGAAACCGCGGAGGGCGCCGTTGCGGCCGCCTCGCAGAGGGCCTAGTTCCCGGGGTTACGGAAGCGCGACGCCATGCACCGCGTAGCCCGTTTGCGAGATCTCTGCCATGACCATTCCTGCAATCGGCGAATGGTCGAACGCGGGCAGCTCGTAGCCCAGACGGACGATGCTCAGCTCGAGCCTCGCCAGCTTGTCGACGATCCCGATCGTGGCACTCGCCTCGGCACTTGGCAGAGTGACGAACGTGCCCGGAAAGGACGAGCTCTGGTAGGTGCTGAGCTTCATGCGGGGCAAGTGGCGTGCACCGTTCGTGATCGCGGATTAAACAAGACCGTCGACAAAGCCGGCGCAAAGCCGACCTTGTCAGCGTACTGGATGGAGCTGATTACTGCCCGCCGGAGCGACCGGTCGTCGAATTGACCGCGGCGCCGTTGGTCGTGCTGGTGGGCAGGTTCTTGGAGGCCGGGTTGGCCGTCGGGGTGGTCGACATCGTGCCGTCGACGTCCATCCGCTTGGTCGCGTGCGCCATCTTCGTTCTCTTGGCCTTCTTCTTCGTCATCTTGGACGTGCCGTCCTTGTTGTCTTCGTCCATGGCATACGAGCCGCCGAGGTTCGAGGTCTTGTCGGACATGGTGCCCATCGGCTTGTCGCCCATGGCGCCCATCGGCTTGCCGTCCATCTTGGCGTTCGTTCCCGGCGAGGTGTTGCTCTTGTCGCTGTAGGAAAGGTTCTGGGGGTTCGAGGTGTTGGGGCTCACCGTGGGCGCGCCCATCTTGTCGGTGGTGGCGGTCTTGTCGACGGCCATGGTGGTGGCGAGTGCATTGCCGCCGGCGAGGGCGACGATCGAGGTCATGACGAACAACGGCGCGAGCTTGCGCATGGTATGTCTCCTGAAGGTGGTCATAGAGAGGAAAGGGCGCGCAGTTGCTGCCGCGACTTGACGTTCCACTCTAGGCCGATGGCGAGCCGGGAAATGTAGGCGGTGTCCGCACTTCCAGTAGGCGCCCGCACGGCCCTCGCCGAATCGCGCTACAAGACCGCGTCTTTGTCGTACGCCGCGATCAGCCAGATGAGCGCCTCGACGTCGACGGGCTTCGTCAGGTGGTGATCAAAGCCTGCCGCCTGGGTCCGGGCCCGGTCCTCCGGCTGTCCGTAGCCGGTGACCGCGATCATGACCGGCATCGGCCCTTCCAGGGTCTCCCGCAGGCGCGCAATGACTTGGTAACCGTCCATTCCGGGAAGCCCGATGTCGCACACGACGATGTCGGGGCGGGTGTCGCGGATCAGCTC
>JBDTXQ010000268.1:0-4354 GCA_040006115.1 Usitatibacter sp. | reverse complement strand
GGATATCGCCGAAGATGCCGGCGTCGGTGACGCCCATGGCGTCGGCCACCGCGATGCAGCCGGCCGGCATCGCCTCGATCGCGGCGCGCGTGGAAATGGGCTTGGACCACGACTCGGGCGTGGCCAGGTCCTCGCGCGCCGGCACGAAGCGCAGCGTGAACGCCTTGCCCACGAGGCGCGGCTGGCCCGGATTCAACGGGCGCGTCCCGCGCATCCACACGTTGCGCAGTCCCTTCTTCAGGAGGAGCGTGGTGATGGTGGCGGTCGTCACCTTCTCCAGCGTGGCGACGATCTCTTGGTCTCGGCTCATGGGGCGTTCCGGGTGGCGGCAAAGCCCACGATTTTACGCGAGGCGCGCGAGGAACTCGCGTATCCGCTTCGCATTCGCGCCCAGGTCGCTCACTCCCACGCGCGAGACGCTGCGCACGTCGACGC
Organism: Usitatibacter sp.; assembly: GCA_040006115.1. Taxonomy (GTDB): domain Bacteria; phylum Pseudomonadota; class Gammaproteobacteria; order Burkholderiales; family Usitatibacteraceae; genus Usitatibacter. Next base: position 3,919 of record JBDTXQ010000268.1, on the reverse strand, counting down.
GGCTCCCGGGACCCTCGGCGCGCACGCGCACCACGATGTCGTCCTTGAAGCCGAACCAGCGCGTGGTGTCGGTCGCCTCGAGGCGCCCGGCGCCGGCGTCGCTCGCGACGATCTGCCAGCCGCAGGCGCGTGCCGCGTCGATGGCGCGTTGCAGCGTCTCGGCGGGCGGCGTCTTCACGATGAGCGACTTGATGTCGGGATAGGCCCTCTGCTGCTGCGCGGCGACAGCCACGCCGCCGTAGACGGTCCCGTTGGGCGACTTGGCGCGCTCCGGGACGAGCGCCACGAAGAGCGGCGCGTCGAAGACGTCGGTCGAGATTTCGTGGATCGGCGGGGCGGCCTTCGCGTGCTCCAGGAGGATGAGGGGCGGGGCCGCGGCGGCGAGCGCGATGCAGAGCGCGAGGATCGGCACCCAGGAGCGCGCGCGCCACCTGGGCACCACGAGGAGGACCACCAGCGTGAGCGCCGCCGCAGCCGCCGCGAGTCCCATGTAGGCGGCCCAACTGAGGAGCGAGATGCCGGTCTGCCACGGCCAGAGTCCGTAGCGCGTGCCAGGGCCCGACGAGACGAGCAACACGAAAGCGGCGACGGCGATCGCCATGACGAGAGCGCGCGCGACGGACATGGGAAAAACCTTCGGAGAGACGCGGACCGCAGCAGGACCTTAATTATGCCCCTCGCCGATGCGCACATGCGCGCGCCGATCGCCTCGAGGAGGGCGAGACCCTGGCCAACGAGGCGAACGCGCTCTCCCGCGACGAGCCAGGTGTCGCGCGGATCACGTTCCTGCGTACCACGTGGGCGTTCAGCTTTTCGCGCGCCACGGCAAGCGGGTCGCCCTCACGCCCGCGGGGCGCGCCTTCGCCGAGCGGGTGAGGAACGCGCTAGCCGAGATCGTCCAGGCCGCCGAGGCGCTCGGCGACACGCGCCGCGACCATCGCCTCACGGTGAGCGTGTTGCCGTCCTTCGCGTCGCGCTGGCTCATGCCGCGCCTCATCCGCTTCATGGATGCGCACCCCGAAATCGAGGTAAGCGTGATGGCGACGACGGCGCTCGCCAACTTCGCGAGCGACGGCGTGGACGTCGCGATCCGCTTCGGGCGCGGCCCGTGGCCGGGGCTCGCGTGCGAGTCCTTCCTCGACGACGAGTGGTTTCCGGTGGCGAGCCCGAAGCTCACCCGCGGCAGGCTGCCGAAGTCGCCGAAGGACCTGCTCTCGATGCGCCTCATGCGCGAGGACCGCGACGCGTGGCAGTACTGGTTCGCCGCGGCGGGCGTGACGCTCGACGAGCCGCTGACGGGCCCGTTCTTCAACGACTCGACCTACTCGCTGCAGGCCGCGGCGCGCGGAGAGGGCGTGGCGCTCGCCCGCAGGTCGATCGTGGGCGAGGACCTGGAGCGCGGCACGTTGAAGCGGCTCTTCAACCTTCACGTGCCGACGCGCGAACGCTACTGGTTCGTGAGCGCGCGGGCGAACGCGCAAACGCCCAAGGTGAAGGCGTTCCGCGACTGGGTGAAGGCGGAGCTCGCCTAGCCGGGCTCGCGCTCCTTGTTGCCCCCGGGCGCCACGTTGCCGCGCGAATCGCCCGCGCCGCGGGCGCGATTGCGGCCCTTGTTGCGGCGGTGGCGGCCGGCCTTGTTGCCCGGCGCCGGTGCGATGGAGTTGCCGTTCCTCTCGCCCTTGGGCGCGCGCGGCTGCTGGGCTTGCGGCTGGGGACGCGGCTGCGCCATGAGGACGGCCTCGCCGCCCACCCACGCCTTGAGCGGGCCCTTGTCCTCGATCTCCACCCGGCGCGGCAGCGGCTGCGCCTGTCCCTGGCCGTGCCCCTTGCCGTGCTTGCGATGCTGGCCGTGCTGTCCGGCGCCCTGTCCCTGTGGCTGCGGCCCGCGCTTCTTGCCGAAGGCCAAGGGCTTGGCGCCGTGGGGACGGCGCTGCCCGGGCTGCGGCGGGCGCTGGCCTTCCCCATAGGTGCCGCGGTTGCCGTCGGGCTCACGCTCGACGCGGTTGCCCGCGTTGTTGCGCGCCTCCACGCGGTTGCCCAGGTCGTCGGCGGCGGTGTCGTGGTGCTCGCGCTCGCCGCGCCGGTCGCGGTTGGCGTCGGTGATGCGATTGCCGATGTTGTCGAACTCGTCTTCCCCGCTCTCCTCTTCGCCGGGAGCCTTGGGCGCTTCCACCATGCCCGCGAACGACAGGAGGTCCTGGACCTGCTCCTCCTCCATCTCGCGGATCATGCCGCGCTTCACGTGGCTGGGCAGCTCGACGCTGCCGAAGCGCACGCGCATGAGGCGGCTCACCATGAGGCCGACCGCCTCCATCATGCGGCGCACCTCGCGGTTCTTTCCCTCGCGCAGGATCACGTGGTACCAGTGGTTCGCGCCCTCGCCGCCGCGGTCCTCGAGGGAATCGAACTTGCAGGACTCGCCCTCGATCTCGACCGCGGTCAGCAGCTTCACCCGCTGCTCCTCGGTGACTTCGCCCATCACGCGCACCGCGTATTCGCGCTCGACCTCGAAGCGCGGGTGCGTCAAGCGGTTGGCGAGCTCGCCGCTCGTCGTGAAGATGAGCAGGCCCTCGGTGTTGAAGTCGAGGCGGCCCACCGAGACCCAGCGCCCGCCGTTCACCTTCGGCAGCTTGTCGAACACCGTGGGGCGCTTCTCGGGATCGTCGCGCGAGACGATCTCGCCAGTGGTCTTGTGGTAGATCAGCACGCGCGGCAGCGGCTCGCCAAAGCGCAGCCCGAGGAGCTTGCCGTCGAGCTTTACCTTGTCGCCCGGGCCCACCGAGTCGCCGAGCTTCGCGACCTGGCCGTTGATGGTGATGTGGCCCTGCGCGATGAGGATCTCGATGTTGCGCCGCGAGCCGTGGCCCGATTGCGCCATGACCTTCTGCAGCCGCTCGCGCTTCGAGGGGCTGCTGCCCCCCTGGCGCTCGCCGCCGCCGGGGCCTTTGCCCTTGGCGCGGCGCCGGTTGGCGTTCTGCTGGGGCTTCGCCCATTCCGGCACGACGCCGCCGGGCCATTCGAGCTTGTGGTTGGGGTGCGGTCTATCCCTCATGGGCTTCACTCCGAGACTCGGGGGTTTGTGGCTCGTGCGTCGATGGCTCGTCCGGCGATTCTTCTTCCGGCGGCGGGGATGCCGCCCCGAGCGCGACGAGGTTGGGGGGGGGCTCGAGGGCCGCCTGCAGCTCCTCGAGCGGGGGGAGTTCCTCGAGCGAGCGAACGTTCAGGTCGTCGAGGAATTTCCGGGTGGTGGCGAAGATGGCGGGACGCCCAGGGGATTCGCGCGTGCCGATGATCTCGACCCAGCCGCGCTCCATCAGCGCGTTGATGGTGGGCGGGGAGACCGCGACGCCGCGGATCTCCTCGATGTCGCCGCGCGTGACCGGCTGGCGGTACGCGATGATGGCGAGGGTTTCCAGCACGGCGCGCGAGTAGCGCGGCGGCTTCTCGCTCGAGATGCGGTCCAGGAATTTCTGGTAGCCGGGCTTCACGCGGAAGCGCCAGCCGGAGGCGACGCTGGTGAGCTCGATGGAGCGCTCGCCCCACTCGCCCTTCAGCTCATCGAGCACCTTGCGGATGTTGTCGGCATCGACCTCACCCGCGAAGAGGCGCTTCAGCTGCTGCACCGTGAGCGGGTCGCTGGTCGAGAGGAGCGCGGCTTCGAGCACGCGCTTCACCTCCGTGAGGTCGGGGTCAGACCCCGGTTCACTCGCTTGGGGTCTGACCCCGGTTTGCTCTTGCTCTTCGTCCGGCAACTGCTCGGGATTCGTTTGTTCGTTCATTGTCACGGCCTCAGGCGATCGTGAGCGTCGCGCGCTCGGCTTTGAGCTTCACGTAAATCGGGTCAAATGGGGTCTGCTGGGTGATCTCGATCATCGACTCGCGCGCGAGCTCGAGGAGCGCGAGGAAGCTCACCACGAGG
>JBDTXQ010000267.1:0-4359 GCA_040006115.1 Usitatibacter sp. | reverse complement strand
GTAGAAGGCGACGGCCGCCGGCCTCGCGGTGATGGCGCTCGCCGTCGCGGGCGCGATGGTGATGCTGTGGAAGCCCGCGATCGGGTTGCCGTGGCCCCAGGCGCGCGTCGAATGGCTGGGGCTCGCGGCGGGATTCCTGTTCGCGCTCGGCAACGTGATGGTGCGGCGCCTGCAGGAGATGGGCGACGCGGCGAAGTCGATCGTGATCTGGGCGGGCGTCACGGTGGCCGCGGCCGCGCATTTGCCGTGGAGCAGCGTGGCCCCGCCCGACGCCGCGCGCATCACGCTCGGGAGCGCGGCGCTGGTCGCGGGAATCGCCGCGGTCCTCGTGGGCATGAGCCTGCTCATGCAGTACGGCCTCACGCGCATGGCCGCCAACCGCGCCATCGTGATCCTGCTCTTCGAGCTCGTGGTCGCCGCCTTCGCCGCCTATTTCCTCGCCGGCGAGACCCTGCGCCCGCAGGACTGGATCGGCGGCGCGCTCATCGTCGCCGCCAGCATCGCGAGCGGCTGGATGTCCGCGAAAGTCGTGTCAGGTACGACTTAAAAAGTCGTACCTGACACGACTTTTCGCGCCTTTTCGCAAGCTACTTGCCGGGGCCGATGTTGTCGGCCAGGAACTTCTCCATGGCGCCGTAGAAGCGCTCTTGGTTCTTCATCTCGCGGAAGCCGTGGCCTTCGCCCTCGACCATCATCCACTCCGGTTTCTTGCCGAGCCGCTCGAGGGCGGCCTTCATGCGCGTGCCATGCTCGGGGACGACGCGGACGTCGGACGAGCCGTAGGCCATCAGGACGGGCACCCTGATGCGCTCGGCCATCTCCACGGGCGAAGTGTTCCTGAGCCGCTCCGTGTCGCCCGTGACGTCGCCCACCATGTCCTTGATGCCGTAGCTCAGGAAATCCGAATACGCGAAGTCGGACCAGGTGGCGGATCCGAACAGCTTGAGGTCGGTGACGCCGACATAGTTGATGCCGCACTTGTAGAGCTCCGGGGTCTTCGCGAGCCCCATCATGGTCGCGTAGCCGCCGTAGCTCGCGCCGTAGATGCAAACGCGAGCGGGATCGGCGATGCCCTCCTTGATCGCCCATTGCACGCCGTCGGTGACGTCGTCCTGCATCGCGAGGCCCCACTGCTTGAAGCTCGACGAGAAGTGCTTCCAGCCATAGCGCGTCGTCCCACGGAAGTTGGGCTGCAGCACGACGTAGCCGCGCGAGGCGAGGAACTGCACTTCCGGGTTGTAATACCAATGGTCGCCGGTGACCCACGGGCCGCCGTGCACCATCACCACCATTGGCAGGTTCTTGCCCGAGGAACCCTTCGGCACGGTGAGGTAGCCGGGGATCTCGAGCCCGTCGCGCGCTTTGTAGTGGATCGGCTGCACCGGCGACATCTTCTTCGAGTCGATCCACGGGCGGCTGTCGGCAAGCCACTGCAGCTTGCCGGCCTTGCGGTCGAAGAAGTAGAACGACGCGGGAATGGTATCGGAGGACGCCGTCACGACGAACCGCTGGCGGTCGCGCGACCACGACATGCGATTCACGGTTTCCGGCAGCGCGCGATCGATCGCCGACTGGACTTTCGCGAGATCCTCGTCGAACCACGCGACGCCTCCCTTGTCGGCCTCGTACCTGACGCCCAGCAGCTTGTCCTCGCGAGTCCTCACCAGGTCGGTGAGATCGACCTGCGGATGCGCGGCGACGACCTCGCCGAACGCGCGCGTCTCAGGGTCGTAGCGCACGATCTGTGCCTTGTCGCTCGCGCGCCATGACGCGACGTAGAGGGTGCGGTTGTCCTCTGCCACCTCGAGCGGCGTCCACGCGCCACCCGCGAGCGTGTTGAACTCATCGAGCTTGCGCCAAGCCGAATCGCCATCCTTGCGGTAGTAGATCCGCGCCTTGTTCTGCTCCGAGGCGATGAAGACGCGCGCAATGCCGTTGTGGTCGACCACCCACGATTCCTGCTCCGCGGCCTCGGGCTTGCCGCCGGAGATCGCGGTGCGCCTGCCGGTGCGCGAATCGATGCGCAACAGGTCCCCGGGACGGGAGCGCTGGGAGTCGGCCACACTTTCCTGCGCGATGAAATCATCGGATTCGCCGGGCAGCGCGCGGACGAAGACGATCGGACGCACGACGAACCGGGCGCCTCCCGCCATCTGCTCGTCGCCGCCTTCGCCCACCTGGCGGGCGTTGGCGCCGTCCCGGTCGATGGCGAAGAGGCCTCCGCCACGCGCGTCGAAGTCCTTGGTGCCGAGGGTGCCGGTATTGAGAAGGAGGCGCTTGCTGTTCAGCCATTGCGCGTTCACCACGTCCCGGGAATTGAGCGCTGTCACCGGGACCGCACCCTTCATGTTCGCATCCATCACGACCAGGTTCTGGCGGCCCGCCACCGGCGCGAGGGCCGCGATGTACTCGCCGTCGGGCGAGATCTGGATCGACCGGTATTGCGACGGCTTGAAGAGCGACTCCACCGAGGGCTTGTCGTCCGCGGCCATCGCGACGCAATACGCGGCCGCCATCGCGACCAGGGCAAGCAAACGCTTCATTTAATGTCTCCCGTGTGGGTGCTCGGCTGCGAATCGAATTGGTGGAGGTCCACGCGCGCCGGCGCTTCCCACCCCGGCTTGCGATGTTCCGCGACGACGGTTGTGAATATGCCGCCGCGCACGAAGAACTTCGCGGTGAGGCGCATGAAGCGCGGTGCCGTGGCTGTCACCAGCTCCTCGAGGATCTCGTTCGTCACCGCTTCGTGGAACTTGCCCTCGTTGCGGAACGACCAGATGTAGAGCTTGAGGCTCTTCAGCTCGACGCACAAGGCGTCGGGAACATAGTCGAGGAGGAGGGTCGCGAAATCGGGCTGGCCCGTCTTCGGGCAGAGGCACGTGAACTCCGGGATCTGCATGTGGATCGCGTAGTCGCGCCCCTGCGCCGGATTGGCAAAGGTTTCGAGAGATTTTGACGACGTGGCCACGGGGGACGATTCAGGCATTGGGATCGCCGGGGTGTTCCGGTAAAATCGATATTCTACTGAAGTGCCCGGACAATAACGGGCATCCAAAACAAAGACTTAATAGACGCCCCGCGGCGGTTTCCCCCGGCGGGGCGTGCTACATAAAGAGCGGCTCCTACTTGCGACTGACTTCCGTAAAGCTTTCCGGCTTCAAATCCTTCGTCGATCCGACCTCCATCGCCGTCCCCGGGCAGCTCGTGGGCGTGGTGGGTCCCAACGGGTGCGGCAAGTCCAACGTGATCGACGCGGTGCGCTGGGTGCTGGGCGAATCGTCCGCCAAGCAGCTGCGCGGCGAGCACATGCACGACGTGATCTTCAACGGCTCCGCCGAAAGGAAGCCGGTGAGCCGCGCTTCCGTCGAGCTCGTGTTCGACAATTCCCTCGGACGCATCGGCGGCGCGTGGGCGCAATACTCCGAGATCAGCGTGAAGCGCATCCTCACGCGCGACGGCGACTCCAACTATTACCTGAACGGCCAGCACGTGCGCCGCCGCGACGTGCAGGACATCTTCCTCGGCACGGGCCTGGGGCCGCGCGCCTACGCGATCATCGAGCAGGGGATGATCTCGCGCGTCATCACCTCCAAGCCCGAGGAGCTGCGCGTGTTCCTCGAGGAGGCGGCCGGCGTTTCCAAGTACCGCGAGCGCCGCCGCGAGACCGAGCTGCGTCTCGAGGACACGCGCGAGAACCTCTCACGCGTGGGCGACATCCGCGCCGAGCTGGAGACCCAGCTCACCCACCTCGCCGCGCAGGCCGAGGTCGCCGCGAAGTACCAGGACCTGCAGGGCCAGCTCGCGTTGAACCACAACCTCCTCGCCTTCACGCGCCTGCGCGAGGCGGAGAGTGCGAAGACCCGCTGCGGCAACGAAGTGCAGAAGGTCACGGTCGCGCTCGAGGCCGAGACCGCGAAGCTGCGCGAGGCGGAGCGCGCTCTCGAGGAGCTGCGCAGCAAGCACTACGAGGAGACCGATCATCTCCAGGAACTCCAGGGCGCGCTCTACTCGGCCAACGCCGAGGTGCAGTCCCTCGAGCAGGAGATCGCCTTCCTCGCCGAGAACCGCCGGCGCATGGCGAACCAGTTGGAGGCGATCGGGCGCGAGGCGCTGGAAGTCGAACGGCGAGTTTTGGAGGCGACCGCCGAGCGCGATCGCTGGCAGGGCGAGATCGACACCGCGCGCGCCGCCATCGGCGAGCGCGACGCGCAGGTCTCGCAGGCGCGCGAGGCGCTGCCCACCGCGGAAGCGGCCGCGCAGAAGGCGGCGGACGGGGTGCGCGCGGCGGAAACCGAGATGAGCACCGCCGAGCAGGCGCAGGGCGTGGAGCAGGCGCGCGAGTCGCACGCGCTGAAGCTT
>JBDTXQ010000266.1:0-4365 GCA_040006115.1 Usitatibacter sp. | reverse complement strand
CGCCCCGGAAGAAAAAGCTCAGCTTCAAGGAATCCCGGGAGCTGGAAGCCCTGCCCGCGGAGCTCGAGGCGCTGGAAGCCGAGCAGAAGGATCTCGGCGCGCGCCTCGCCGACCCCTCCGCCTACAAGGACCGCGCGGTCGACGTGAAGGCGATGAACACCCGCCACGAGGCGATCGAGGGCGAGCTTACGCGCCTTCTCGCTCGCTGGGAGGAACTCGAAGCGAAGAAGTAACTCCCATGGGCATGAAAATTCGCAAGGGATGGCTCATGGGCGCAGCGGCGCTGCTGGCAGTTGCTGTCGTGGCGGCGGTGGCCGTGGTCCGGCCGGGGGTCTTGCGTTCCCACGCGCAAACGGCACACGCAGCAACGGCGCGCGGCGGGTGCGGCATGCATTCGGATTTCCTGGTGCGCTCCGATGCGCTGCTCGCGCCAGTGCGGCCCGCCGATTGCTCGATAATCACCCAGACGCCGCCCGAATTCACCTGGCCGCCGCTCGACGGCAAGTTCACCTACACCCTCACCCTCACCAAGCCCGACGGCAGCAGCGAGTCGCGCTCGACCATGAGGAACTGGCTCGCCTGGGACAAGGTGCTCCCCTCGGGAAAATACAGCTGGACGCTCACTTCCACGCTCGACAAGGAGGTCACGCAGCCGCGCACCTTCACCATTGCGCCCGACCCGGTGCCGTTCCTGCTGCCCACGGACGACGCCGCGCTCGCGCGCGCGAAGGCGACGCCGCGCCCGCGCGCCTGGGCGGCCGACGCCTCGACGCCGATCCTCGCCGCCAAGGGCGAGCGCTCCAAGGGCTTCCGCGCGATGATCGAAGACGTCGAAGGCCATATGCACTTGCCGGTGCAGGAAGAGCCCAACGCCGGGTCGAATGATTCCAACTACGAGGATACGGTCGTCGAGCAGAAGCGCACCCTCGCCTCCGCCTACGCGTGGGCCGCGACGCACAATCCGAAGTACGGCGCCGACGCGGCAAGGCGCCTCGTCGCGCAATCGCAGTGGAGCACGAGCGGGCGCATCAGCTTCCGCAACAACGACATGGCGAGCCGCAATGTCGCGTGGACGCTCGCGCTGGGCTACGACTGGACCTACGATTACCTCGACGCCGCGCAGAAGAAGGCGATCCTGGAAGCGATCCGCGTGCGCACCCGGGACATGTATGAGCAGTACGTGGCCACTGAGAAGATCGCGAAGACGCCGTACGACTCGCACGGAAACCTCACCCTCACCATCACCGCGGCGATCGCCGCGCTCGTCGCGGGCGACATTCCCGAGGCCGACGAGTGGATGCGTGGCGCAGTGAACATGGCGATCGTGTGGACCAGCCCCTGGGGCGGTGCCGACGGCGGCTTCGGCAACGGCACGGCGCAGGCGCAGTGGGATACAGGCAGCAACCTCATCGCGTGGTCGGTGCTGAAGAACGCGACCGGCACCGACATCGCGAAGAAGGAATGGGTGCGCCACTACGCGCGCTACATCGCGTACTTCCTCCCGCCCGGCACGCCCGCGGGCCTCTTCGGCGACGGCCAGGAGCAACCCCTGAGGGAGGTCTGGGCGCGCATCGGCAAGGCCTATACGGCGTTCGCGCCGAGCCCGCTCGGGCGCTGGTACGCGGCGCAGTGGAGCGGCGAAGACGATTCGCGCATCGAGGCGCTCCTCGCGCCGCGCCTCGACAAGGGCGCGAGCGAATTTCCACAAGGCACGCCGAACGGCGCTTACTTCCCCTCGATCGGCTGGGCGGCGATGCACAGCGACCTCGCCGATCCCATGCGCACCTCCGTCTATTTCAAGTCGAGCCTCTACGGCTCGTACAACCACAGCCACGCCGACCAGAACAGCTTCGTGGTGAACGACAAGGGCAAGCGGATCGCCATCGCCTCCGGCTACTACGACAACTTCCGCACGCCCCACTGGACCAACTGGTACAAGCAGACGCGCTCCACCAACGCGGTGACCTTCGAGAACGGCACCGGCCAGCGCGTGGACGGGCGCGAGTTCGCGGGCGAGATCACGCGCTTCGAGTCCACTCCAGGTTACGACTACGCCGTCGGACAGGCCGCCAAGGCGTACGGAGGAGCGCTCACCAAGGCGCAACGCACGATGGTCTACCTGCGCCCGGGCGTGGTCGTGGTGTACGACTCCCTCGCGTCGGAGACCCCGCATGCGTGGGAGTGGAATATCCACGCCCTCGAGAAGATGACGCCCACGGGTAGCGCGGTCCTCCTCACAAATGGCGACGCGCGCATGTGCGTCCAGATGCTCGCGAGCCCCGCCATCGCGTTCAGCCAGACGGATCAGTTCACCGCGGCGCCCGCCCCGTCGACCATGAGCAAGGTCGAACCCAACCAGTGGCACGGCGCCTTCGCCACCACGGAAAAGTCGACGCAGGCGGAGTTCGTGGCGCTTATGCGCATCGGCACGGATTGCGGCAAGGTCGCGTCGGCATCGGCAGCGCGCGTTGGAGGCGGCTGGGAGGTGAAGGTGGATGACAGGGTGATCGGCCTTTCGGGGGAGACGGTAAGCGTCAGGTAGCCCTGTATCCAAATGTGAAGGGAATCTGGAGATTCCCCGCGACGGCGCCGATTTGCGTTGCGGCATGCGATACCGATGCCTGAAAATGCCGCATGGCCTTCGGCATCACCTCCAAGCTCTTCATCGCCGTCCTCCTCACCAACGTCATCACGGCGGTGGCCGTCGGGCTCGGCGTGCGCGCCGCTTTCGACTCGGGATTCGAGGCGTACGTGCAGGAGCGCGAAACGCAGCGCATCACGCGCCTCGCCACCGTCATGGCGGATGCGTATCGCGATCACGGCAGTTGGGCCTTCCTGCGCGACAACGACGCCATGTGGCTGCAGCTCAATCACCTGGTGCGGCCCGACAGTCGCGAGTTCTTCGGCCCGCCGCCGCAGCAGCCCTCGTCCCCCGGGGATGCCAACGCCCTGATCCGCCGGACGCGCCCCGAGCCCCGCCCGCCGCGCGGGCTGGTGGTCGACGCGGCGGAGAAAGTGGTCGCGGGGGACGCGGACCCGGCGAGCGAGATGAAGCGCCACGCCATCACAGTGAACGGGCAGGTGGTCGGATGGCTCGCCTCCCCGGTTCGCCAGACCGCGTTCGACTTCGCCGACCACCGCTTCCAGCAGCAGCAGTGGCGCGCGAGCGCGAGCGTGGCGCTGATCGCGATGGGGCTCGCCGCGATCGTCGCGTGGTTCCTCGCGCGCGGGCTCCTCGCGCCGGTGAAGCGGCTCGCCGTCGCCACGCGAAAGCTCGCCGACGGCGAGTACGCGACGCGCGTCGCCGCGAGCTCCACCGACGAGTTGGGCCGCCTCACCGACGATTTCAACCGGCTCGGCAACGCGCTCGATAAGCACGAGGCGTCGCGGCGCAACTTCATGGCGGACGTCTCCCACGAGCTGCGCACGCCGCTCGCGGTGCTGAAGGGAGAGCTCGAGGCGCTCGAAGACGGCGTGCGGCCCGTGTCCGCGGAGACGGTGCGTTCCCTGCAGGCGGAAGTCGCGCGCCTCGGCAAGCTCGTAAACGACATCCACGACCTGTCGCTCGCCGACGTGGGCGGGCTCGCTTACCATTTCAAGCCCGCGGATCTCGGTGAGGTGCTGCGCGACTCGATGCGCCTCGCGAGCGCGCGCTTCGCCGCGCACGGCCTAGCACTCGAGCTGGGCATTCCACAGCCTGTCCACGTGCGCGGCGATGAGGAGCGACTCTCGCAGCTCTTCGCGAACCTCGCCGAGAACACGCTGCGCTATACCGACGCCGGCGGGCGGGTGCGCATCTCGTTGAAGCGCGAGGAGGGCCAGGCGGTAGTGGATTGGGAGGATTCGAAGCCCGGCGTTCCCGTTGCGGCGCTGCCGCGGCTCTTCGAGAGGCTCTTCCGCGTGGAAGCGTCGCGCAGCCGCGAGCGGGGGGGCTCCGGGCTCGGGCTCGCCATCTGCCGGAGCATCGCCGAGGCGCACGGCGGCTCCATCGTGGCGCGCGCCTCCGGGCTGGGCGGCCTGCGCGTGATACTTCGTCTTCCGCTCGCTGAAGGGTCCGCGGCGTGAGCGCGCTACCTTACGTGCTGATCGTGGAGGACGAGCCCAAGCTCGCGAAGCTGCTCGAAGATTACCTGCGCGCGTCCGGATTCGAGACGCGCTCGCTTTCCAACGGGCTCGACGTGGCGCCCGCGGTGCGCGAGCGCCGGCCGGATCTCATCCTCCTCGACCTGATGCTGCCGGGGCGCGGCGGGCTCGAAGTATTCAGGGACGTGCGCGCTGGCGCCGACATTCCCATCGTGATGGTGACGGCCCTGGTCGAGGAGGTGGATCGCCTGGTGGGCCTCGAGCTGGGCGCCGACGACTACA
>JBDTXQ010000265.1:0-4384 GCA_040006115.1 Usitatibacter sp. | reverse complement strand
TCGTCACCTTCGAGCGCGGCGGCGTGATGCCGGGGATGCCGCACCTGCCGGGCACGCGCGAGTTCTTCACGCTGATCGAGGGACACCGAATGAAAGGAAGATGATGAAATACATCGCAACCCTCGCCGCCCTGGGTCTCGCCTCGGCGGCCATCCTCGCCGTCGCAGCGCCGGAAGGCCACGAAGGCCGCGACGCACGCGGCCACGGCTTCGAGCGCCTCAAGCAGGCCGACACCAATGGCGACGGAATGATCAGCCGTGAAGAGGCGAAAGCCCTGCCGCGCATCCTCGAGCATTTCGCCGAGATCGACGCCGACGGCAACGGCCAGATCACGGCCGAGGAGCTGCACGCCTTCCACGCGAAGCGCATGGATAAGGTGCGCGCCGAGCGTTGGAAGAAGCTCGACACCAACGGCGACGGTCGCGTGAGCCTCGAAGAAGCGCGCGCCAACGCCCCACGCCTCGCGGAGCGCTTCAGCGAGATCGACACCAACGGCGACGGCTTCATCACCCCTGACGAGCTGAAGGCCGCACACGCGAGGCACGCTCGAAAGTAGCGTTTGTAACCCGCGCTGCCGCCCGCGGCGGTGCGGGATCCCTTGATGCTGGCGTATGCTCCCCAAGCCCATGAAAATCGCCGCCGCCTTCGCGTTTTTCTCGTTCGCGTGCGCCGCCCACGCGGCGCCGATAGGTTATGAAGGCGCGCGCCACCTCCTGAACCGCACCGGCTTCGGCGCGACCGACTCCGAGGTGCGCCAGTTCGCGCCGCTAGAGCGCAACCAGGCCGTCGACCGGCTCCTCGCGGCCACGCGCCGCGAGCCGTCGACGCAACCCCCCGAGTTCGTCGACGCGCCCTTCGAGCCCTTCTACCGCCTGCGCCAGATGAGCGCCGAGGATCGCATGGCCGCGCGGCGGCGCCTAGTCGCTGAAGGCTTCGAGCTGCGCGCGTGGTGGGTGCGCGAGATGCTCTCCACCCCCAGCCCGCTCACCGAGCGCATGACGCTCTTCTGGCACAACCACTTCGCCACCAGCCAGCAGAAGGTGCGCGCGAGCCAGCTCATGTACCGGCAAAACGCGTTGCTGCGCCGCGAGGCGCTCGGCAACTTCGCAACGCTGCTTCACGCGGTCGCCAAGGATCCGGCGATGCTGGTCTACCTCGACAACGCTGGCAACCGGAAGCAGGCGCCCAACGAGAATTTCGCGCGCGAGGTGATGGAGCTCTTCACCCTCGGCGAGGGCCGCTACGGCGAGCAGGACGTGAAGGAGGCGGCGCGCGCCTTCACCGGCTGGAGCCTTGACCGCGAGACGGGCGAGTTCACCTTCCGCCGCATGTGGCACGACTACGACACCAAGACGGTCCTCGGCAAGAGCGGCCGATGGGACGGCGACGAGGTCCTCGACATTCTCCTCGCGCGTCCCGAGGCCGCGGAATTCATCGCCGCCAAGCTGTGGCGCGAGTTCGTTTCGCCGAAACCCGACCCACGCGAGGTGGCACGCTGGGCGGGCGTGTTCCGCGACGCGCGCTACGAGATGAAGCCCCTGATGCGCGCCGTCCTCACTTCCCAGGCCTTCTGGTCCGCGGAAAATCGCGGCGCGCTCATCAAGTCGCCCGTTGACCTCGTCGTCGGCACCCTGCGCACCTTCGAGATCCGCCCGGTGGACCTGCGCCCGGCGGTGCTCGCCGCCGCGGCACTCGGGCAGAACCCGTTTTCGCCGCCGAACGTGAAGGGCTGGCCGGGCGGCGAGGCGTGGATCAATTCCTCGACGCTCCTCGGGCGCAAGCAGTGGCTCGATCGCGTCTTCCGCGGCTCGGATCCCGCGGCGATGACGGCGCAGGCGCCGTTGCGCGACGACGCGAACCCGCAGAAGGGCCGCGGCGAGCGCTACCGCCGCATGATGGAGCGCGGCATGGCCGACTACACCTTCGACGGCGAGCGCTTCATCCGCTCGCTGCCGGTGTCGGCCGACGGCGCCGCGCGGGTCGACATGCTGGTGCTCGCCGCAGCGTCCGTGAATCCCGCGCCGGAGGATGCCGACGCCGCCGAGCGCGTGCGCCTGCTGGTGGCCGATCCCGCGTACCAGCTCAAGTGACCATGGAACGCCGCGATTTCCTGAAGAGCGCCGCGCTTCTCGCCTTCACCGGCGTGGGTGGCCTCGCGCGCGCCGCCGCCGCGCCGCAGGGCCGCAAGCTCCTCGTCCTGGTGGAGCTGAAGGGCGGCAACGACGGGCTGAACACCGTGGTCCCGTTCGCCGATCCTCGGTACGCGCAATTGCGCCCGCGCCTCGCGATCCCGCGCGACCAGGTAGTGCAGCTCACCGAGGCGGCGGGCCTGCATCCGTCGCTCGCGCCGTTGAAGCCGCTCTGGGACGCGCGCCAGCTCGCCATCGTCCAGGGCGTGGGCTATCCGCAGCCCAACCTCTCGCACTTCCGATCCATCGAGATCTGGGACACTGCGTCGAAGAGCGACGAATACCTCGACGCGGGCTGGCTCTCTCGCGCGTTCGCGGCATCGCCGTCGCCGGCCGGCTTCGCGGCCGACGGTGTCGTCGTGGGTCCCAATGCGATGGGTCCCCTGGCGGGCCACGGAGCGCGCGCCATCGCCCTGAACAACCCGGAGCAGTTCCTGCGCAGCGCACGCCTCGCGCGCGCCGAGGGCGAGTCGCGCAACGCCGCGCTCGCCCATATCTTGAGCGTCGAGCGCGACGTGATGGTCTCGGCCGAGCGCCTGCAGGCGCGCCGCAAGTTCGCCGCGGAGTTTCCGCGCGGGCCGTTCGGCAGCGCGGCGAACACCGCCGCACAGCTTGCGGCGAACGACGCCGGCGTTGCGGTCGTGCGCCTGTCGCTGGCGGGCTTCGACACCCACGCGAACCAGCAAGGCACCCACGGGGCCCTCCTCAAGCAGTTGGGCGAGGGATTCGCGGCCCTTCGCGAGGCGTTGGTCGAAATCGGCCGCTGGGATTCGACCGTGATCGCCACGTACGCGGAATTCGGGCGGCGCCCGCGCGAAAACCAAAGCGGTGGGACCGACCACGGCACCGCCAGCGTGCACCTGGTGATGGGGGGCGCAGTGAAGGGCGGCCTTTACGGCGCGGCACCGGCGCTCGATCGCCTCGACGGCAGCGGCAACCTGCCGTTCGGCGTGGACTTTCGCAGCTACTATGCGACCTTCCTCTCGCGCTGGTGGGGGATCGACTCAGCGGGCGTGCTTGGAGCCGGATTCCGCCCACTCGAATTCGTATAGACGACATTAAGATATCATTGTAAGTCGTTAATAAACAAATTGAATCTTCTGGCGGTCGAGACCTCCACGGAACTGTGCTCCGTCGCCCTGCTGCGCGGCGGCGAGCTCTTCGTGGAGGAAGCTCTCGCCGAGAACCGGCATTCGGAAATGCTGGTGCCGATGCTCCGCAAGGTGTTCGAGCGCTCGCGCCTTTCCGCGAGGCAGATGGACGCCTTCGGCTTTGGCCAGGGTCCGGGGTCGTTTACAGGGATTCGCATCGCGTGCGGAATCGTGCAGGGTCTCGCCTTCGCGTCGAACCGCCTCGTGGTGCCGGTCCCGTCTCTCCTGGCCCTGGCGGAGCAGTCGAACGAGGGGCAAGTGCTCGTCGCGGTGGATGCCCGCATGGGGGAGGCTTACCTCGCCGCCTATGCGCGCAATGGAGACGACTGGGACGAGGTGATCGCCCCGCGGCTCGCCGACGCCTCGACGCTGCCCTCGCTCCCCGGCCGAAGCTGGGTGGCCACAGGGAGCGGCTTCGACCGCCATGCGTGGCTGCGCGAGGCTTATCGCGACGCGGTGCAGATGCGCTTCGAGGACGACCTGCCGCGGGCGGGGGCGGTCGCGCGGCTCGCGGCCCGGCGCTTCGCGCGCGGCGCGGCTATCGCGCCGGGCGACGCGGCGCCCCTATACTTGCGCGACAAGGTGGCTCTCACCACCGAGGAAAGGCACAGGGCGAGGCGTTGAGCGCGGTCCCCATTCCGCAAATCCACTATCGGCGCATGCGCGTCTCCGATCTCGCGGAGGTCGCGCACCTGGAGAAGTCGCTTTACGCCTTCCCCTGGAGCATCGGCAACTTCCGCGACTCCGTGAACGCGGGCTACGACTGCTGGACGGTCTCCCACGGCGAGGCGGTGGTCGGCTACGCGATCCTCATGATCGCGCTCGACGAGGCGCACCTGCTCAACATCGCCGTGGCCGCCGAATGGCAGAACCAGGGGATCGGGCGCGATTTCCTTCACCACATGACCGGCGTCGCGAAGTCCGCCGCGTGCCAGATCGTCTACCTCGAGGTGCGCCCCTCGAACCTCGCGGCGCGCCACCTCTATCGGGCGCTCGGCTTCCAGCAGATCGCGATCCGCCCCGAGTACTACCCTGCGGTCACCG
>JBDTXQ010000264.1:0-4426 GCA_040006115.1 Usitatibacter sp. | reverse complement strand
TGGGAGCAACTGGGAGCTGCTTTGCCTGTATTGCCACGATAACGAGCATCAGAAGCTGATCGAGGCGGCGGCGGGGGTGGGTGATGGAAAGTCCGAGGTGAAGCCTTCCGCGACGCACTCGCCATTTTCGAATCTCAAGGCGATGATGGAGAAGAAGGTGAAGAAGTAGTTGACTACTTAGAAGTCCACGAATCGCGAAGTGTTACCGCTCGATTGAATACTGGTCCAGAATCGCGTCGATCCACGACGAAGTATCCATGCCGCTCAAACTGGAATCGATCATCAGCTTTGGTGGTTTTCAGTGACGCTTCGAGAAACGCTCGCACAACCCTCTTGGCCTCAGGATTCAAATCATCCAGCTGATTCCCCGTCCGCTTCCCTGGGTTCGGCACCTTGAACAACCGGTCATACAAGCGAACGTCCGTCTCGAAGGCACGCGCCGCATCCACCCAATGAATAGCTCCCTTCACCTTCACCGCCTCCGCCCCCGGAGTTCCTGACTTCGTCTCCGGCAAGTAGTCGCAGTGGACCTCATTCACGCGGCCATCGGGCCCCTTTGAATACCCCGTGCAGCGCACAACAAATCCGTACTTGAGCCGCACCGAATTCCCGGGATAGAGGCGGAAGTACTTCGGCGCGGGCACCTCCATGAAATCCTCGCGCTCGATCCAGAGCTCGCTCGTCATGGGCAGCGGGCGCGTCCCCCAGTCGGGCTTCTGCGGATGGTTGGGCGCGTGGCATTCCTCGACATGACCCTTGGGCCAGTTGTCGATCACGAGCTTCAGCGGATCGAGCACGGCGATGCGGCGCGGCGCGATCTCGTTCAGGATCTCGCGCTGCGCATCCTCGAGCTGCGAGTACTCGATCACCGAGTCGCTCTTGGAGACGCCCACGCGATCCATGAAGAGCTTGATCCCTTCGGGCGTGAAGCCGCGCCGCCGCACGCCGACCAGCGTGGGCATGCGCGGGTCGTCCCATCCGTCGACGTGGCCTTCCTTCACGAGCTGGATGAGAAAGCGCTTGCTCATGACGGTGTAGGTGAGGTTCAGGCGGGAAAACTCGATCTGCTGCGGCAACGGGCGCTGCAGCAACCCGAACGAAGCGATCTTCTCCAGCACCCAGTCGTAGAACGGCCGCTGGTCCTCAAACTCCAGCGTGCACAGCGAGTGGGTGATGTTCTCCAGCGCGTCCTCGATCGGGTGCGCATAGGTGTACATGGGGTATATGTGCCACTTGTCGCCGGTGCGATGGTGC
The DNA here is from genome assembly GCA_040006115.1 of Usitatibacter sp. GTDB lineage: Bacteria > Pseudomonadota > Gammaproteobacteria > Burkholderiales > Usitatibacteraceae > Usitatibacter. The sequence goes on along the minus strand of JBDTXQ010000264.1, from coordinate 3,172 downwards.
TCGGCGTTCCTCACGCGGTAGATCGCCGGGTCGCGCATGTTGATGTTGGGCGACTTCATGTCGATCTTCGCGCGCAGCACGTGGGAGCCGTCGGCATGCTTGCCGTCGCGCATCTCGGCGAAGAGCCGCAGGTTGTCCTCCACCGAGCGCTTGCGATAGGGCGACTCGGTGCCGTGCTCGGTCAACGAGCCGCGTGTCGCGCGCAATTCCTCCGCGGTCTGCGAGTCCACGTACGCATCGCCGTGCTTGATGAGCTCCGCCGCGAAGTCGTACATCCAGTCGAAGTAATCCGACGCGTGATAGAGGTTCTCGTCACTCTTGCCCCAGTGGTAGCCCAGCCAGTGCACCGAGTCGAGGATCGCGTCGACGTACTCCTGCTCTTCCTTCTCGGGGTTGGTGTCGTCGAAGCGCATGTGGCACACGCCGCCATACTCATCCGCCAATCCGAAGTTCAAACAGATCGACTTCGCGTGCCCGATGTGCAGATACCCATTGGGCTCGGGCGGAAAGCGCGTGCGGATCTTGGCCGGATCGAGCGGGGCGCTCGCGTGAGTGGCAGCCGGCCCGGGCTTGCCGCCCCAATGCCGCTGCGAATACTTCCCCTCCGCGAGGTCGCGCTCGACGTGCTGGCGGATGAAGTTGGTGAGGTGGGCGCTCTCGGGGGGCGTCTTGGTGTCGTTCATGGGCACTTCTACAGAGGCAAACCCCTATTTTGCCCCACTCGGGAAGGCGGGAGATTGCCGGCAGCTCTCGGGGCAGGTAGAGCGCCGCGAGCTGGCGTTCGCATCCGCTTCACGGGCAATGCCGCGAGCTTCGACTACACGATAGACGGTCGCACGGGAACCCTGCCCCTGGAAAGGGAGCCGTTCCAGGGATTTGTCCCGGTATTTCGAATGCAAACTCAGCATGGCTCCTGCAGGAGGTAGAATCGAAGTTGGTCGTTCCGAAAAAATGTGCCGCGTCATGAAAGAAAATTTCGTGAACCTTCGTTCGCCGCGCATCGCTGGAGCGCTGCTCGCAGTCTCCCTTTCGCTATTCCTCGCGGTCGCCAACGCGACGAGCCTGCCCCCGAACACCGCGGCGAGCATGCTGTCGCTCGACGGATATCAGTTTTTGCTGCCCTTCCCGACAAGCCCCGGGCCGCGCATGCAGGTGCGCGACAACTTCGGAAACCCTGTCGCGGATGTTCGCGTGCGGTTCCAGCTACCCAACTGCGGCAGCCTCTCGGTGGCGCCCTACCTGCCATCGGGCGAAGTGATCACGCGGGCCGACGGAATCGCGGACTTCGGCACATACCTAGCGTGGCCTCCGCCCACCAACGACTGCCCCGTGACCATGTCGCTTCCCGATTCGCCGTGGGTCGCGCCGCAGACGCTCCACTTCATTTGGGTTGCTCGAAGTGAAGTGGTCCTGTCACCCTTGCCCGCGAGCTCTTTGACTGTCGACGCAGGGCAGCAATTTCGGGTCGGAGTGCAGCTATCGTTTCGCGGGTTCCCGCTTCCCGGCATCGAGGTGCGGTTCAGCGCGCCTGGCATCGACGGAGGACCGTCTCCGGTTGCGAGCATCGTAGCGCTGGGGATGACCGACGAAGCCGGCAATGCGTATTCGGACGTGGTCGCCGGATTCGAGGGCCGCGTCTATCCGATCATGATCGGTGTTGCGGGGATCTCGACGGCGCAGGTGACCGTGACGCAGACGGCTGCCGTCGCGGCGCAGCACGCGAGCGCCCTCTCGCCATCGGGGCTGGGTACCATCCATGCCTCGCTCTTCACGACCCAGTCGAGATGCGGCTTCGCGCAAACGCAATTCTTCGCGGCGAATCTCCTCTCGGCGGCGAGCGCGCCGCCCGCGCACTACGTCTTCCCCTTCGGAGTCGCAAGCTTGCGCGCCGACAACTGCGGCGTAGGGCAGGGGGTGGATTTTGCGATGGACTATCCCAGGCCGCTACCGCCGACCGCGGTCTTCTGGCGTTTCGGCCCCACGCCCGACAATCGCGCGCCGCATTGGTATCCGATGACGAGCGCGGTGATCGACGGATCGCAGGTGCGCTTCCACGTTGACGATGGCGGGCTGGGCGATGACGATCTCGCGGTGAACGGATCGATCGGCGTGCTCGGCGGCGTGATGACGGCCGGCGGCCTCTACCAGGACATGTGGTGGTCCGGTCCCGCGGAGAACGGTTGGGGGATGAGCGTGGTGCAGCACGGCGAAGCGCTCTTCAGCGTGATCTATGCCTATGACGCGCTCGGCAATCCCGCCTGGTACGTAATGCCTACCGGTTCCTGGAACGCCGACGTGACGGTCTTTTCGGGAGCTCTCTTCACGCCCCGCGGCTCGCCCTTCGTTAATTACGACGCGTCGCGATTCGTGCCCGGCGCGCCGGTGGGGAGGGCGTCGATCGCGTTCAACTCATCCGGCTCGGCGACCCTCGACTACACCATCAACGGCGTCTCCGGCCACAAGGCCATCACGCGGCAGGGATTCGGCGTGGCGGGTGGCGCGAATGAAGGCACGCGCGGCGACATGTGGTGGGGCGGCTCGGCGCAGAACGGCTGGGGCGTGGCGTTGCTGCATCAATACGCGACGATGTTCATGATGTGGTTCACCTACGACACTGCGGGCGCCCCGACATGGTTCGTGATGCCCGGCGGCGCGTGGACATCGGCCGAGACCTATGAGGGGCACGTTTATCGCACCAAGGGCTCTCCATGGGCCGGCGCGGTCTACGACGCGTCGGGGCTAAAGGTGTTCGACGTCGGCACTTATCGCGTGCGCTTCACCAGTGAGAGCGCGAGCTTCGACTACACGATCGACGGCCACAGCGGGACGCTGGCGCTCGAACGTCAGCCTTTCTAGGACTTGGCCGCGGCGATCATCTCGCGCGTGCCCCCAGTTGCACTAGCGCTTTAGCACAACTCGTCTACGCATGAATTTTTGATCAAGCGATGAGGGCGGCGTACGAGGGCGGCCCCTCATGAAGCCCAGGCTCCAGCGGAAGCGTGAAACGGAACGTGCTGCCCTCGCCGATCGCGCTTTCGACGCGGATCGTGCCGCCGTGCGCCTCCACGATTCCCTTGCAGATGTAGAGGCCCAGGCCCGCCCCGCTCGCGCCGTCGTCGCGTGCCTGCCAGTAGCGGTCGAATACGTGGGGCAGCGCGTTCTCGCTGATCCC
>JBDTXQ010000263.1:0-4430 GCA_040006115.1 Usitatibacter sp. | reverse complement strand
CCCTCGCGGTGGGGCTCGCCGTCGCGGTGACTTTCTGGCTGCTGGGACTCCTCAAGCATCCGCCGATATTCCTCACCAACGTGAGCCCGCTCGCCGCGGGCCTGTGCGCGGGCCTCGGAGTGCACATTGCAAGGACCTGGCTCAAATGAGATCGGAACCACAATGACGCAAGCATTCGACGTGGTCGTCATCGGCGCGGGGCCCGGCGGGTACATCGCCGCGGTGCGCGCGGCGCAGCTCGGCTTGAGGACCGCCTGCATCGAGGGGTGGAAGAACGCGAGGGGCGAGCTCGCCCTCGGCGGCACCTGCCTCAACGTGGGCTGCATCCCCTCGAAGGCGCTGCTCGCCTCGTCCGAGGAATACGAGAAGGTCTCGCATCACCTCGAGCCGCACGGGATCACCGTGTCGGGTGCCACGGTCGACATCGGCAAGATGCAGGCGCGCAAGGACGCGATCGTCACCAAGATGGTGAAGGGTGTCGAATACCTATTCAAGAAGAACAAGATCGAGTGGCTGCAGGGCTTCGGCCGGTTCACGGGCGCGGGCGGCACCTACAAGATCGCGGTCGGCAACGAGACCATCGAAGCGAAATACGTGATCGTCGCGACCGGCTCGAAGGCGCGGCACCTCGCGGGCATCGCGGTGGACAACGACACCATCGTCGACAACGAGGGCGCGCTCGCCTTCGGCTCGGTACCGAGGCGCCTGGGCGTGATCGGCGCCGGCGTGATCGGCCTCGAGCTGGGAAGCGTGTGGCGCCGGCTCGGCTCCGAGGTCACGATCCTCGAGGCGCTCCCCAACTTCCTCGGCGCATGCGACGAGGCGATCGCCAAGGAAGCCTGGAAGCAGTTCACCAAGACGCAGGGCCTCGCGATCAACCTTGGCGTGAAGATCGGCAAGGTCACGAAGGGGAAGGGTGGCGTCGTCGTGGAGTACGCCGACGACAAGGGCGCCGCGCAGAAGCTCGAGTGCGACAAGCTCATCGTCTCCGTGGGTCGCGTGCCGAACACCGACGGCCTGGGTGCCGACGCGGTGGGCCTGAAGGTTGACGCGCGCGGGTTCATCGAGGTGGACGAGCATTGCCGCACGAATCTACCGAACGTCTTCGCGATCGGCGACGTGGTGCGGGGACCCATGCTCGCGCACAAGGCCGAGGACGAGGGCGTGATGGCCGCCGAGCTCATCGCCGGCCAGAAGCCGCACCTCGACTACAACTGCATCCCGTGGATCATCTATACCTCGCCCGAGATCGCGTGGGTCGGGAAGACCGAGCAGCAGGCGAAGGCCGAGGGCATCGGGCTGAAGACCGGGCAGTTTCCCTTCTCGATCAACGGCCGCGCGCTCGGCATCAACGAGCCGGTGGGATTCGTGAAGGTGATCGCCGACGCGGCGACCGACCGCGTGCTCGGCATGCACATCATCCATGCGCGCGCCTCCGACCTGATCCAGGAGGGCGTGACGACGATGGAGTTCGCCGGGGCCGCCGAGGACATCGCGCGCATCACTCACGGGCATCCGACTCTGTCCGAGGTCATCCGCGAGGCGGCGTTGAACGTGGACAAGCGCTCGCTGAACATGTGATGCATGCGTCCTGCTGAAAATCCCGGGGAGGAAAGGCCGGTCGACGAAGAGGTCGACGCGAGCGAATATGGCGGGCCGCTCGAGTGGTACTGGCACTTCAGCCAGAGGAGCGACTTCCAGACCGACAGCCAGCAGCTGAAGGTCCTCTCCGAGCTGCAGCGCCTCTTCGAGGAGCTCGAGGAATACCGCCAGTACCGCGCGGGCAAGATCAACCGCCTGGTGACCCACCTCGGCGCGGGCAAGAAGCCGCCGCGCGGCATCTACATCTGGGGCGGCGTGGGGCGCGGCAAGTCGCTCATGATGGACGCGTTCTTCAAGGTGTCGCGCCACCGCAGGAAGCGGCGCGTGCACTTCCACGAGTTCATGCGCGAGATCCACGCGCGCATGCGCGCCATGCAGGGCCAGGAAGATCCGCTCGACGTGATCTCGACCGAGATCGCGAAGGAACTTCGCCTCCTCGCCTTCGACGAGTTCCACGTGAGCGACATCGCTGACGCCATGATCCTCGCGCGGCTCCTCGAGCTGCTGATCGAGAAGGGCGTGGTGCTGGTGATGACGTCGAACTACAAGCCCGACGACCTCTATCCGAACGGCCTGCAGCGATCGCGCTTCCTCCCCGCGATCGAGATCCTGAAGCGCGACCTCGACGTGGTCGAGCTGGGCGGGGCGACCGACCACCGCCGCCGGCTCCTCGACGGCCTCTCGGTCTACTACACGCCGATCGACATGCAATCCGACACCCACCTCGCGAAGTTCTTCGAGGCGATGACCAAGGCCACCTATGCCGAAAACGGCACCATCGCCGTCGGCGGGCGCGAGATCGCATTCCGGCGCCGCGCCAAGGGCGTCATCTGGTTCGACTTCGCCGAGCTCTTCGAGAAGCCGCGCTCGCAGGTCGACTACCTCGAGATCGCGAGCGCGTACCACACGGTGCTCGTCTCCGGAGTGAAGCGCATGCCCGCGACGCAAACCGACGTGGTGCGCCGCTTCACGTGGCTGGTCGACGTGTTCTACGACCAGCGCGTGAAGCTGGTGCTTTCCGCCGAGGTTCCGCCCGAGGAGCTGATCGAGGCTTCCGAGGCCGCCACGCCGCCGGAGCGCATGGTGATGAAGGAATTCACGCGCACCGCGAGCCGGCTGCGCGAGATGCAATCGAAGGACTACTTCTCGCGCAAGCACGCCTCGGCCGCCAATCCGCAGGTGATGGTGAAATAATGGTTCCCGGCCGTTAACCGAAAGGGCAGGGTCCCCCATGTCCGCGCTCCATACCACGCAGGCCTTCCAGGTCATCAAGGCGCTCTATCTCACGAAGTCGGGCGACGCCTTCGACGCACGCGTGGCCGCGGTCGACGAGCAGGACCTTCCGGAAGGCGACGTCACCATTCGCGTCGAATACTCGACGGTCAACTACAAGGACGCGCTCGCCATCGCGAACGCCTCTCCGATCGTGCGCAAGTGGCCCATGGTCGCGGGCATCGACGGCGCGGGGACCGTGACCGAGAGCCGTCATCCTCTCTGGAAAGCCGGCGACAGGGTGATCCTCAACGGCTGGGGCGTGGGCGAGAGCCATTGGGGCTGCCTTGCGCAGACCGCGCGCCTGAAGGGCGATTGGCTGGTGCGCCTGCCCGCGGGAATGACGGCGCGCCAGGCGATGGCGATCGGCACCGCGGGCTATACCGCGGCGCTTGCGGTGATGGATCTCGAGCGGCTCGGCGCAACGCCCGCGCGTGGCGAGGCGCTCGTCACCGGCGCCACGGGCGGCGTGGGCAGCATCGCGGTCGCGCTGCTCGCCAGGCGCGGCTATCGCGTCGCGGCGTCCACCGGCAAGAGCGCGGAAGGCGAGTACCTGCGCGCCCTCGGCGCCGACGAGATCATCGACCGCAAGGCGCTCTCCGAGCCTGGCAAGCCGCTGCAGAAAGAGCGCTGGGCCGCGGTCGTCGATGCGGTCGGCAGCCACACGCTCGCCAACGCCTGCGCGCAGACGGCTTCCGAAGGCGTGGTCGCGGCGTGCGGCCTCGCGCAAGGAATGGATTTTCCCGTCACCGTCGCGCCTTTCATCCTGCGCGGCGTGACGCTGCGCGGAGTGAACAGTGTCTACGCCCCGCGCGAGCGGCGCGAGGAAGCGTGGCGGCTCCTCGCGAAGGAGCTCGAGCCCGCGGCGCTCGAATCGATGGTCACCGAGATCGGGCTTGCGGAAGTGATCGATCGCGCGCCCGACGTTCTCGCAGGCAAGATCCGCGGGCGCCTCGTGGTCGACGTGAACCGCTGACGCCCATGGCGAGCTACAAGGAGTTCTACGCGCACTCGGTGAAGGATCCCTCCGGTTTCTGGACCGAGCAGGCGCGGTGTATCGACTGGCACAAGCCGTTCGACAAGGTGCTCGAGTACACGAATCCGCCGTTCCGCAAGTGGTTCGTGGGCGGTAAGACCAACCTCTGCTACAACGCGGTCGACCGGCACGTGAGCGCCCGCGGCGACCAGGCGGCGCTGGTGTGGATCTCCTCGGAAGTGAACCAGACGCGCAGCTTCAGCTACGGCGAGCTGTACGGCGAGGTGAACCGTTTCGCCGCGATCCTCAGGGACCTGAGTGTGGGCAAGGGCGACCGGGTTCTCATCTACATGCCGATGACGCCCGAGGCGGTATTCGCGATGCTCGCCACGGTGCGCCTGGGTGCGATCCACTCGGTGGTGTTCGGGGGCTTCGCCGCCGCGAGCCTCGCCGCGCGCATCGACGACGCGCAGCCCAAGGTGATCGTGACCAGCGACGCCGGAATGCGCATGGGCAAGATGATCGCGTTGAAGCCGCTGGTGGACGAATCCCTCAAGCTCGCGCAGTTCCCGCCCAGGCA
>JBDTXQ010000262.1:0-4447 GCA_040006115.1 Usitatibacter sp. | reverse complement strand
CGGCGTCCGTCAGCCGCGCGAAGGATGCCATCGCCGTATTGGGCTTGCCGTGGAGCACGAGCGACATATGGCCCGCCTTCGGGCCGGTGGCGATCTTGGAGCCGTCGAGAGCCGGGAAGGCGGGCGGCATCCCCTTGCCGGTGGGCTGGTGGCACGCGGCGCAATTGGCGCCGTAGAGCTTCTCGCCCGCGCTCTTCAGCTCATCCATGGACCATTTCCTGTTGGCGTCGGCCGCGGCCTGCGCGGCGGCGCCGGGCGCTTCCTGCGCCGGCGCGGCAGGGGCCGGGGGCGGCGGCATCTTCGCCTTGGCTTCCTTCACCCACGCGTCGTATTCGCCCTGCTCCTTGGCCACGACCACGATCGGCATGAAGGCGTGCTCCTTGCCGCAGATCTGGCTGCACTGGCCGCGGTACGTGCCCGCCTTCTCGATGGTGAACCAGGCGTCCTTGATGAAGCCGGGGATGCCGTACTGGTTGACGCCCACCTGCGGCACGTACCAGCCGTGGATCACGTCGTTGGAGGTGATGAGGAGGCGCACCTTCTTGCCCACCGGCACCACCATCGGGTTGTCGACCTCGAGGAGGTAGTTCTCGTTCTTCGGCGCGCCCGGCTTCTCGCGCTCGTCGATCTGGTCGCGCGGCGTGGCGAGGTTGGAGAGGAATTTCACCCCGTCCTGCTGGTAGTCGTACTCCCACTTCCACTGGTAGCCCGTCACCTTGATGGAGATGTCGGCGTTGGAGGCGTCCTTCATCTTGAGCACGGTCTGGGTGGCCGGGTACGCCATGACGATCAGGATCACGAACGGGACGATGGTCCAGATCACCTCGACCGTGGTGTTCTCGTGGAACTGGGAGGCCTTCGCGCCCTGGCTGCGGCGGTGCTTGAACACCGACCAGAACATCGCACCGAAGACGACGATGAAGATCGCCACGCACACCCAGAGAATGCCGAAGTGCAGGTCATAGATCTCGCGAGAGACCGGCGTGACCGGCGGCAGGATATCGACGTGGTAGTCAGCTCGAGCGCAAACGGCAAGGAGGAAAGTCGCGGTGAAGGCGACGAGGGCGCGCAGGTGTTTCAAAAGCATGGCCAGACCTTTTTTACGAGTTTCTCTATTTCGCGGTGACCGCGATCCGCCCGCGGAGCTCATCCGCGAGCTTGCGCCGCCCCTCGTCCGACATGAGCCTGCCCAGCTGCACCGTGCGGCCCGCATAGGCGAGGCCAAGGGTACACCGGGCGCCCCGCTCGCTCACGACCACGCGCGCCCACGGCTGATGGGCCACGAAGCGCGTGAGCGAAGCCGCATCCCGCGACTCAATCCGCACCTCATGGGCGCCGATCTCGAGCCTCTCGAAATCCGCGTCGTGCAGCCGCACGAGGTGAAAAGCAAGGAAAACCAACGCCACTTCAAGCCCAGCGAACGGCATCACCGGCCACGCCCCGACCGCCGCGGCGACCCCCCCGATGCCGAGCGTCGTGACCGCGATGGACCCGAGGAATACGCGCCGGCCTGCGGCGCTCAGGGAACGGTTGGGAACCGAGTGATGAACGTACGGCGGGGGGTCCGCTTCCGGGAACATCCGAGAGCCGCTCCAAAAACCGACTCATTTTAGCCGAGCGGCGCTTCGGGCGCAAAAGAACCGGGCGCGGCTACGGTTCCGGATCGTCGTTGGCGCCCTGCGTCTCGTCGTCGCCGGGCTTGGCGGGGATTCGATAGGACTCGCTCGCCCACGCGCCCAGGTCGGTCATCTTGCAGCGCTCGCTGCAGAACGGGCGCCACTTGTTGGCGGGCGTATAGGCGGTCGCCTTGCCGCAGGATGGGCAGGCGAGGATGCGCCCGGACAAGGGTGAAGCGGTCACAAGTTGCAGAAGGCGAGCTCGAAGGGAACGTCGTGCTCGTACACCTTGGTTTTATGCACGCCTTCCGGAAGGAGGAAGCGCACGTTCAGGGCGTACTTGTTGGCACTGATCTCCGGGACGCATGCAAGCTCGTCGGCGAGGGCGAGGCGCAGCATCTGCGCGGGCTTCTCCGCCGGCGTCTGCTGGTAGACACCCTGGAACGCGATCAGGGAATTGGTGCGCCCGCTTTCACGCAGCACGCGCAGCACGATCGAGAGCGCGGCGTGGACCGGCACAAGGGGCTTCAGCCACGCCTCGAGGTCCGCGCGGCGCCGCTCGACCGGGTGGTGCAGCCAATGGTGGTACGAGGGCAGGTCGAACTCGCTCGTTCCTCCCGGGATGCCGACCCGCTGCTTGATCGCCATCAGCCACTCGTTCTCGCGCAGGCTCTGGCCGGTCTTGCCCGAGGTCGCGTGCAGGTTGGCGAAGGCGCTGTCGATCTCCTTCAGGACGCCGTTCAGCTTTTCCTCCGAGATGGCCGGGTTGTTGCGCAGCGCATCGAGGAACGTGCGCTGCCGGTCGAGCTCCTGCAGGAGATCGCTCTTCAGGTCGGCGCGGCTCGCCACCTCGAGGATCTCGAACATGCTGATGAGGCAGGCGTGGTGCTCGTGGGGGCTATCGGAGCCGAGGAAATGGCGCACGCGCTCGTAGAGGTCCTCGAGCCGGAGGAGCGTTCTGATGCGCTCGTTGAGGGGATATTCGTAAGTGATCACGGACCCGCCGCAGGGTTCCGCCGGATTGTGGGGCAATGTCACGGGGTTGACAAATTTAAGTCGCGCTCCCGCGACATCCTCGAGTACGCGCGGTGCAACCGCTTGCACTGCGGCGCGAGCGCCTGCGGGTCGCCGCCGTTCCAGATCGTGTCGTCGGCTGCCTGCAGCCGCCGCCAGCGCGGCCATTGCGCGCGCATGATGGCGCGCACGCCCGCCGGATCGAGCCCGGAGCGCTGCGCGGCGCGCGCGACCTGCAGCTCCTCGGGGCAATCGACCACCAGCACCCGAGCGACGCGATCGAGGTAGCCGCGCGTCTCGAAGAGGAGCGGCACCACGACCAGGGCGTACGCACCAGCGGTGCGCGCGAGGGCGGCGTCGGCCGCGGCGCGGATCGCCGGATGCAGGACCGCTTCAAGGCGCGAGCGCGCTTGCGGGTCCTCGAAGACGAGGTCACGAATCGCCGCGCGGTCGAGCGCCCCGTCGGCGCCAAAGAAGCGTGCGCCGAATTGCTCGCGCAGCGCCTCGATCGCCGCACCTCCCGAGGCCGTGAGCGCGCGCGCGATCTCGTCGGAGTCGACCACGCTCGCCCCGAGCTGCTCGAGGCGCGAGGCCACGGTGGACTTGCCCGAGCCTATGCCCCCGGTGAGACCGATCACGATCACGACGGGAAGCGGCCGACCCACCAAGTCACCACCACGCGCCCCCAGAGAAGCGCCACGATGCCGCCGAGGGCGAGATAGGGGCCGAACGGAATGCGCGTGTCGGCGCCCTTCTTCGACAGCCACAGCACGAGGGAGCCGATCACGGCACCCAGGCCCGCGGAGACGACGATCGCCACCGGCAGGACCTGCCACCCGGTCCACGCGCCGATCGCGGCGAGGAGCTTGAAGTCGCCGAAACCCATGCCCTCCTTCTTTGCGATCAGGCGGAACCCCCAGTAGACGCTCCACAGGATGAGGTAGCCTCCCGCCGCGCCGAATACCGCGGAGCGCAGGTCGGTGAAGACGCCGAAGGCGTTGGCGATGAGCCCCAGCCAGAGGAGGGGCAACGTGAGATCGTCGGGAAGAAGCTGGGTGTCGAGGTCGATGAAGGTGAGGGCCAGCATCACCCACGCGTACGCAAGCGCGAAGGCGAGGGCCGCCGAGTAGCCGAAGCGCCAGGCCGTGAGCAGCGCGAGGGCCCCACCGAGGATCTCGACGAGTGGGTAGCGCGCGCTGATCGGCGTCTTGCAGCTGGCGCACTTGCCGCGCAGCACGAGCCAGCTCACCACCGGAATGTTCTGCAGCGCGGTGATCGGCGCCTTGCACTGCGGGCAGGCCGAGCGAGGCGTGAAAAGGTTGTAGGTTTCCGCCGGGGGCAGCTCGCGCCCGTCCAGCGCCGCGCATTCCTCGCGCCACTGCGCCTGCATCATCTTCGGCAGCCGGTGGATCACCACGTTCAGGAGCGAGCCCACGCACAGCCCGAGAACCGCCACGGCGAGCATCAGCGCCGCGGGCGACTTGTCCAGGACGTCGAGGAATTCCATGCTTGTTCTTGTTATCCAAATGAAAGGGGCGCGGGTGGTTCCCGCGCCCCGAGAATCATGCCTCGCGCCTCGCGGCTAGCGCGTCAGATCGCCTGGCCCATCTTGAAGATCGGCAGATACATGGCGACCACGATGCCGCCGATGAGGCCGCCCAGGATCACCATGATCATCGGCTCCATGAGCGAGGAGAGCGACTCGACCGCCTCGTCGACCTCGGCCTCGAAGAAGTCCGCGACCTTGGAGAGCATCGCATCCAGCGCGCCCGACTCCTCGCCGATGGCGCACATCTGCAGCACCATGCTCGGGAAGA
>JBDTXQ010000261.1:0-4451 GCA_040006115.1 Usitatibacter sp. | reverse complement strand
GAAACGATCGCCGTGCGCGCGCCAGCGCACGATGGTGAGCCACGGCGCCACGAAGGAGCCTGCGCGCAACGCCCCCGCGCGCCACTCGCCGATGTCGTCGCGCACTTCGATGTCGCCGCCCGCGCTCAAGTGGACGACGCGTGCGCCGCGCGCGCCGCGATGCAACGCCGCGGCATGCAGGGCGTGGAGCGCGGCGCACGCGATCCACGTGCCGGCGAGGATACGCCAACCCGGGGGGCCGGGCGTGAAGGCGATCAGCGCCAGCGTCGCGAGCGCGGCCGCGGCGATCGCCGCGGCACCGCCCCGCGAGGGCGCCAGCGCGACGCGCACCCCGGCCTCGCTATACTTGTGATCCTGCAGCGCCGCACCCACGTGACCTCCATGCCGTCCGACTTCGTCGCCGATCTCTCCCACAACGCGCTCCTCGCGGTCATGGGTGACGACGCGGCCGCCTTCCTGCACGCCCAGCTCACCAACGACGTGCAGGCGCTCGAGCCGGGCGCCGCTCAGTGGAACGGCTGGTGCTCCGCCAAGGGGCGCCTCCTCGCGACCTTCCTCCTCCTGCGCCGTGCCGATGGCTTCGTGCTGATGCTGCCCGCGGAAATCACCGCGCCCATCGCCAAGCGCCTCTCCATGTTCGTGCTGCGCTCGAAAGTGAAGATCGCCGACGCGAGCGAGCTCCATGCCCGCATCGGTATCGCCGGGCCCGGCGCGGCCGGCCTCGTCGCGAGGCATTGGGGTATCGTTCCGGCGCCGATGCGCTCGGTGGAGAAGGACGGCGCCGTGGCGATCGCGCTCGACGCCGAGCGATTCGTAGCGCTCGTGCCTACGGCCACCGCGCCCGCCTTCCTCGCCGCGCTGCCCGCGGGCTGGGAACGCGCCGGCGCCGACGCGTGGGAGCTGGAATCGATCCGCTCGGGGGTTCCGACCATCGTCGCGGCGACGCAGGACGCCTTCGTTCCGCAGATGGCGAACTTCGAGCTGGTGGGCGGCGTGAGCTTCAAGAAGGGCTGCTACCCCGGGCAGGAGATCGTCGCGCGCACGCAGTACCGCGGCATCCTGAAAAAGCGCATGGCGCTCGCGCACATCGCCGGCACCGATCGGCCGCGACCCGGCCAGAGCGTCTACAGCAGCGCCTTCGGCGAGCAATCCGCCGGCACGATCGTGAATGCCGCGCCGGCGCCCGGCGGCGGTTTCGATGCCCTCGTCGTCGCCCAGCTCGAGGGCTTCGCGCGCGGCGACCTGCGCTGGAACTCGCCCGACGGGCCGCCGCTCGTGGTCCGCAGCCAGCCCGCGCCTGCGAACACTAAGTGAGCAGGCCGGCGTCGGTACCGGTCGCCGCGCTGGTGGCCCTGGTCGTGATCTGGGGATACTCGTGGGTGGTGATGAAGATCGGCTTGCGCTACGCGCATCCGTTCGATTTCGCCGCGCTGCGGGTGGGCCTGGGGTCCGCCTTCCTCTTCCTCATCGTGAAGGCGCAGCGCCGAGCGCTCGCGCTCTCGGGCTACCGCATGGCGATCGTGCTCGGGCTCCTGCAGGTCGCCCTCTTCGTGGCCCTTTCCCACTTCGCCCTGATGTTCGCGCAGACCGGGCGCACCTCGGTGCTGGTCTTCACCATGCCCTTCTGGATGATCGTCTTCGCGCACTTCATCATCCACGAGCGCATGCGCGGCGCGCAATGGCTCGCGGTCGCCCTCGCCTTCGCGGGCCTCGTGCTCATCGTGGCGCCGTGGAAGCTCGCGAGCCTCGTGGGGAGCCTGCTCGCGGTGGCGGGCGGCGCGGTGTGGGCTTTCGCGGCGGTGATCTCCAAGCGCTGGCCCACGCCGGGCGCCGATCCGCTGCTCTACACGGCCTGGCAACTCCTCTTCGGGTTCGTGGCGCTCGCGGCGGTCGCGTGGCTGTATCCGCACGCGCCGGTGCAATGGACGACGGAATTCCTCGTCGCCCTCGCCTTCTCGACCGTGTTCGCGACGGCGATCGGGTGGTGGCTATGGACCTACGTGCTCTCCCATACGCCAGCGGGAATCGCCGGGTTGAACTCGCTCGGGATCCCGGTGATCGCGGTGCTCGCGTCCGCCATCCAGCTGGGCGAGCGGCCCCCGCCCGGCGAGCTCGCGGGGATGGCGCTCATCGGGGTTGCGCTCGGGCTGCTCGCATGGCTGAACGTGCGCAAGCCCGCTCCCGAGGTCGCCGCCGCATCGCCTTGCGACTAGCTGTGCGAACGCCTCGGGCAATCCTTCAACGGCAGACGGGCGACGACAGGGCCTGCAGCACCTCGCCGGACTTCACGTTCTGAACGAACGCAACGACGGACATCCGCTCGAGGTTCCAGTCGGGCTTCGGCTTGAACGCGAACGATCCCTTCAACGCCTTGATCACCGTGAGGTCGCGCACCACGAAGTTGTGGTCGAGCTTCTCGCCGCGGTTCTCCCCGGCGGTCACCTTGCTGGAAAGGCCGTTCTGGGTGACCGCCACCACCAGCGCGAGGTCCGAAGCGCCGCGTGAGCTCGCACTTCCTGTGACTTCCCCTTCGACGCCCCCACCCTGTGCCGCGCGCGAAGTGATCTCGATGGAGGCGCCGGCGGGCTTCGCCTTCGCCGCGTCGATCGCGCCCGCGGCGCTCGCGTGCCAGGCGGGAAAGTCGCGCCCACCGAGGATCACCTGCGGCGTGTACACCGAGCGCGCGCCGGTGGCTTTCGCGAAAGCGCGCTGCCGCTCGGTATAGCGCTCGTCGGCGAACGCGTCCTTCCAGCCGATGTAATCCCAATAGCTCACGTGGAAAGCGAGGGGGACCACGCGCGGGTCGCGCGCTTTCGCGAACGAGGAGAGCCAGCGGTCGGCCGGCGGGCAGCTGGAGCAACCCTCGGAGGTGTAGAGCTCCACGAGGGCGTTGGCATCGGGGCCGGAGCGCACGGTGCATTCAGCGGCCGGCGTGGCGAAGGGAACCATGGCGAGGAGCAGGAGGAGTTTTCGCATGGAGATGAGTCGCGGCAGCGGGCGGAAAATTACAAGCCTGCCGCCGGCCTCCCGGAATCAAAGCACGATGCGGTAGCGCACGCTCGGAGTGCCGCCCAGCGAGGCCGGCTTGGTGAAGTGCCCGACCTCCACCCCGCCGTTGGCGAGGACCACCTTGCGGGAGGGCGCGTTGTCGAGGTCGGTGGTGAGCTCCACGTGCGCGAGGCCTTCTGCGCGCGCGTGGCCGAGCATGAGCGCGAGCGCCCTCGTCCCGTAACCGAGGCCCTGCTTCCAGGGCGCGACGGCGTAGCCAATATGGCCGAGCACATGGGCGGGCAGCTCGGAAGTCCCCGGTTGCCAGCGAAACCCGATGGAGCCGCAGAATTCCCCATCCCACATCCACAGCCGGTAGCCGGGAAGGCGCGCGACCTGCGAGCCGTCGGGAAGCGTGATCGGGCCGCCCGCCGCCTCCCGGTCGACCATGCGCGCGACGAATAGCGCCGGATCCTTCTCGATCTCGGCAAGCTCCGCCCGGGTCGCGGCGAGCTTGAGGATGTTGTCGGGGGAGAATCCGCGCCGCAGCGCCGCCTCGTAGCTTGGCAGGTGCTCCATGCCTGGGCGCACCAGCTCCATCATTTTTTCTTCGCGCGCGCCTTCTTGCAGCGCTTTACGCCTTCGACGATCTCCTGCTTCGCCTCCTCGGGCGTGCCCCAGCCCTCGACCTTCACCCACTTGCCTGGCTCGAGGTCCTTGTAATGGGCGAAGAAATGGGTGATCTGCGAAAGCACCATCTCCGGCAGGTCGCGCGCGCCCTTGATGTGGCGGTAGAGGGGGGTGAGCTTGTCGATCGGCACGGCGAGCACCTTGGTGTCGCCGCCCGCCTCGTCGGCCATCTTGAGAAGCCCGATCACCCGGCAGCGCACCACGACCCCCGACATGAGCGCGAACGGAGTGATCACCAGCACGTCCACCGGGTCGCCGTCGTCGGAGAGGGTGTCCGGCACGTATCCGTAGTTGCACGGGTAGTGCATGGCGGTGGACACGAAACGGTCGACGAAAAGGGCGCCCGTGGCCTTGTCGATCTCGTACTTGATCGGGTCCGCGTTCATCGGTATCTCGATGATCACGTTGAAATCGTTGCCGAGGTCTCGCCCCGAGGTGACGCGGTCCAGGTTCATGGGTTGTCCTGCCTATGGTAGATTCACATCAGGATTCTGAACATCATTGTCCAAGTTGTCGTTTTAACTCGCAAAAGAGGTGAAAGACGACGGTGAGCCGTAGCCTGCCCCTGATCCTGACGCTCGACCAGCACGGCGTCCCGCACCGCTGGGTCACCTGGCAGCAGGCGGTCTGGTATTACGCCAAGGCGCGCGTCGCCTGGGAAGTGGGCAGCGAGGCCTTCACGGTGTACGGCGGCCACAGCCACTCGGGCGAGCGCTCGAGCATCACCGCCAACTCGATCATCGCGATCCGCGGCAAGGCGCTCGCCATCAAGG
>JBDTXQ010000260.1:0-4455 GCA_040006115.1 Usitatibacter sp. | reverse complement strand
CGCGCCGCGTTCACCATCGGCAGCGCGCACCTCGGGGCCAACTCCGCCGCCTGACGCCTCACGGCTTCGCCGGCACGATCTCGATCATCACCGGCTTCTTCGGCAGCTTGCGCGCGTTTTCCGGCGGCATGCGGTGCGATTCGATCATCCACACGACCGCGCACATCGCCCCGACCGCGAGGACGCCGGCCACGACCCATTTCACGATCCTCGCACGTGCGCCGGCCTCTTCGAACTCGCCGACGACTTCACCGAGCTTCCTGTCGACCTGCGCGAACGGATCATCCATGAGAGTGCCTAGCCGAAGCGCACCTTCATCGCGAGGATCGCCCCCGCCAGCAGCAGCGTGACCGCGTTCCACGCGATGATCGGGGGCTCGCGCCTCGCGATTCCGTAGGCGAGCCAGAGGGCCACGCCGAGCGTGAAGGCGACGAAGGCGGGCAGCGAGACGTCGCGCGCCGAGCGGCTCTTCCAGATCTTGACGACCTGCGGCACGAACGCGAGGGTGGTGAGGAGGCCGGCCGCGTAGCCGAGCAAGGTAATCATGTCCATGCCCGCACTATATGAGAATCCCTACGCCCTCACCAATCGGATGAGGGTGATTTCCGACGGTATCCCGAACCGCATGGGCGGTCCCCAGTAGCCGGTGCCCCGGTTGATGTACACCCACATGCGCCCGAGGCGATTCAGCCCCGCCGTGAAGGGCTGCTGCAGCCGCACGAAGAGGTTCCAGGGCCAGAACTGCCCGCCGTGGGTATGGCCCGAGAGCTGCAGGTCGTACCCGGCCTCCTCTGCGAAGCACGCCGAGCGAGGCTGGTGGGCGAGAAGCACCTTGGGCGCCGCATGCGGCGAGCCGTGCGCCGCCGCGCGGGGGTCGCTTCGATGCGCCTCGTCGAAATGATGGGCGGAGTAGTCGGTGACCCCCGCGACGGTGAGCCTCGCGCCATCGTGCTCGAGCACCACGTGCTCGTTCAGCAGCACGTGGGTGCCGAGCCGGCGCAGCTCGCCGATCCACGCGTTGGCCCCGGAGTAATACTCGTGGTTGCCGGTGACCACATAGGTGCCGTGCCGCGAACGCAGCCCGGCGAGCGGCGCGGTGTGGTGCGAGAGATCCTTCACGCTCCCGTCCACCACATCCCCGGTGATCGCCACCATGTCCGCGCCAAGGCGGTTCACGCGATCAACGATCGCCTGCACGAAGTTGCGCTTGATGGTGGTGCCGACGTGGATGTCGCTGATCTGCGCGATGGTGAAGCCTTGCAGCCCGGCGGGAAGCCCCGCCAGGGGGACGTCGACCTCGACCACGGGCGCCACGCGGCGCGCCATGACGTAGCCGACGACGGTGATGAGCGGCGTGGCCGCCATCACGGCGATGGCCGATGCCCGCACAGAGGCGATCTGGTCGGCGGCGGCGAGTGCGAATGCCGAAAGCGCGAGGACCAGATCGCGGGCAAGCGTGAGCACGAGGAGCCAGGAGAGGAATCCCATCGCGAGCCATGGCAGGAGCGCCGCCCAGGGTCCGCCCCGCTCCTTGAGATAGAAGCCCTTCGGCAGGAGCCAGAGGCATGCCGCGAGCACCGCGACACCGGCCACTTGGGCGGGAATGGCGAAAGGGGCGAGGAGGCGCAGCCCGATGTAGACGTGCAGCAGCGCGAGCACGATGAAAACGGGGCTGAGAAGCGCGCGAAGTCTCATGCAGATGCAGATGGGGGCGGAATGCCCCGATTCAAAGCGCGCCGCCCTAGGCGGAAGTCTTGCGGGGCTCGGCGTAGCCGGTGGGATTGCCGAAGACGAGGAGGCGCAGGTCGCGCTCGAACTCGTAGGGCCAGCCACCGCCCGGGCCGGAGTTGTACTGCCGCTGGAACCCGATCGTGATCCGCTTCACGCTGATCAGCTTGTAGACCCTCTGCGCTCCGCCGGGCTGGCGCACCGTGCTGCAGCGCTGCTCGAGGATGAACTCGGCGGACTCGAAGCCGCCCTCCGCGATCGCCGCGAGCGCGCGCTGCTGCTCGGCGCCGTCGAGCGGTGCAAACGCTTCGCGCCGCGTGGTCATGGCTTGGCGTCCCCCATGCCCTCGCGCGGGATGCCCTTCGCGGGGAGCCGGGGCGCCTCGAACGGCTCCCAGCGCGTCTTGAAGCCGAGGAGCATGCGCGAGGTCTTCGACGCCACCAGCTCGCGCGCGCGCGGAGGGTCGCAGGGCGTGCCCTGGTTCAGCTCGATGCAGGAATGGAAAAGCGCGACCGCGTGCGGCGAAAAATAGAAACGGTCGGCGCCATCCAACTTGCGGCGGATGACGGTGGCCCCGAGGATCGAAAGGGACCAGTTGTGGGGATCGTTCGCAAGCTCGAGCAATTGCGATGCGATCGAGTCCCCAGCGCTCGACGGGGCCACCGAAAAAGCGGACCAACCCATTTCATCTCTCGAAGGGACGACAGTAACCATTGTCTATCATCCGGCGCGATTCCCCGCAACAATGTACGGTACCGGACGCAGGCGTCAATCGAGGCGCGACTTCCTCAATTCGGCGCTGACTTCCGCGAACTGCGTCGAGATCTGTGCGAGGCGCAGCGCCGCCTTGGTGAAGAAGGTGGTCAGGCGATGAAGGCCCGGAGCGGTTGCACGCTCACCGACCCCGAGCTGGCGAATCAGCGCGAGCGCGTACGGGCTCACGTCGCGGGTCGTCACTTCAGTTTTCGGCCGACACGACGGGGGAAGCTCGTCGAGCTCAGCGGGCGTCATGGAGGCGAGGAATTCGTTGCAAACTCCGGCCACGCCTTCCGGGGTGGAAGCCTCATTCAACCTGCCTTGCCAACCGATGGCTGACATGTTGCCTCGCCATTCTGTTTTAGTGCGACCGCGGATGGACGGAAAGACCCTGGGTCGATTGTCGTAAGGCAAGGGACTTGGTCCCCAATATGTTCGCTACCGAACATTATTGATGTAGGCCGGTTCCTACAATCGTCAAATAAACAGGAATGGCGCTATTCCTCCGGCGGACGCACCTTCCGGAACATGGCGAGGAGCAGCAGATCGTAGACCACCTTCGCACATCCCGCGGCGATGAGCGGCCAGCCGAAGGAAGAGATCGACAGGAGGTAACCGGCGAGGAAGGGGCTCGCCGCCGACGCGAGGCTGCGCGGCACCGAGGTCACGCTCGCCGCCGCGGGGCGCTCCTCGGGCGTGACGATCGCCATCACGTACGAGCTCCTCGTCGGCACGTCCATTTGCGAGAGCGCGCTCCTCACGAAGAGGAGCGCGATCACCCACGCGAGGTCGGGCATGAACGGGATCGCCACCAGGCAGAGGTTGGCCGGGAGGTGCGTGAACACCATCGTATTCACCAGACCGAAGCGGTCGGCGATGCGCACCGCTACGAGGTACGAGAGCGAGGTGAGGATGCCGGTCCAGAAGAAGATCGCGCCGGCCGTGCCCGGCGTCATGCCGAAGCGCTGGTAGAGCCACAGCGCGACCATCGACTGCACCACGAACCCGCCGCCGAAGGAATCGAGGCAGAAGAGCGCGGCGAGGAGGTAGATGGTGTTCTTCGAGCGCCCGAGCGGTGCTCGCACTTGCGGGGCATCGGACTCGAGCGCGCGCGGCAGCCCCCGATAGGCGAGCGCGCAGGCGAGCCCGAGCACGGCATAGAGAACGAACATCGCCTGGAGCGAGCCCTTCGCGGAGAAGCCGAAGCTCGAGGAGAGGATCGCCGGAAGCCCCGCGGCGACCGAGCCCAGCGCCGCCACCAACGAGCCGACCAGGCTGTAGCGCGCGAAGGTCGCGGTGCGCTTGCGGTCCTCGACGGTGCGCGAGAGCACCGCGTGCTCGAGCGGAAGGAATACGCTCACATCGCCGCTCGAGGGATTCAGCGTTCCCACCACCGCGATCGCGAGCAACGGCCAGAAATCCGTGAACAGCGCGAACCCGACTCCCGTCGCCGCCATGAGCAGCGTCGCCGCGAGGAGCACGGAGCGGTAGTGGTAACGGTGGGCGGTGAGCCCCACGCCGAGCGTGAGCAGGCCCGAGCCGAGCAGCGTCGCCGTCGCGATGACCCCGACCTCGAGCGCGCTGAAGCCGAGCTGCAGGAGATAGACGGGAAGCAGAAGGCTCACGAACCCGTCGCCAAAGGCACGCAGGCCCTTGGCGACGAGGAGGCGCCCGATCGGCGACGGGCTCAAGGACCGAACTCGAAGTCGTCGAAGAGCGTGACGCTATCGGCCTTGGTCCATACGCCCACGGCACCCGCTCCGGCGATGTGCGAATCCTCGGCCTCGATGTAGGTCTTGCCGTCGAGCACGATGCGGATGCGGCTCGCGCGGAACTCAGCACGCAGCGTGTGCCACGCGTTCTTCGCGACCGGCGCGTTCACGTACTTGATCGTCTTGCGGCTGCCGTTCTCCGTGTAGTAGAGCGAGACGTTGTCCTCGAGCGCGTTGGCGCGCGCGACGTAGTAGTTGT
>JBDTXQ010000259.1:0-4463 GCA_040006115.1 Usitatibacter sp. | reverse complement strand
AGCAGCGCGCTCTGCGCCTTCGGGCTCGCGCGGTTGATCTCGTCGGCGAGGATGATCTGCGCGAAGATCGGCCCGGAGTGGAAGCGGAAGGTCGAGCTCTCGCGCTCGAAGATCGACACGCCGATGATGTCGGCGGGCAGGAGGTCTGAGGTGAACTGGATGCGCTGGTA
Organism: Usitatibacter sp.; assembly: GCA_040006115.1. Lineage (GTDB taxonomy): Bacteria > Pseudomonadota > Gammaproteobacteria > Burkholderiales > Usitatibacteraceae > Usitatibacter. Next base: position 4,293 of record JBDTXQ010000259.1, on the reverse strand, counting down.
GTCGAGTCCGAGGAGTCGAGCCAGCGCGTGGGACAGAGTGGTCTTGCCCACGCCGGGCACGTCCTCGATCAAGAGGTGGCCGCGCGCCAGGATGCACGCCATCGCGAGGCGGATCTGCCGTTCCTTGCCGAGGATGACTTGCCCGGCCATCGCGATGACGGTCTCGGTGGGGCTCGCCGCAAGGCGGTTACGGGCGTCCAGGAGCATGGAAAAAGGGGAACCTTGTCAGCGGTTTACGCATCCATTCGTTATGCTTGACGAGGATATCACGGCGTCCCGCGGCAACGATCCTCGTGCCCGGTGGGAAGGTTGAGTTTGGCAGCCTGTTTACCCACAATAGTTGCAACCCCCTCGTCCCACGGAAAGTGACCCGATGATTCGCAAGACTTTCGCCGCGCTGCTCCTCGTCTGCGCGCTTCCCGCGGCGGCGCAGAGCGTCACGCCCGCCGCCAATTACTCCGACATCTGGTGGAATCCCGACGAGTCGGGCTGGGGCGTCACGTTCACGCAGCACCCGGCCAGCAACCAGGTATTCGCGGTCTGGTACACGTACGACCCGCGCGCGGCCGACGCCACCTCGCCCGGCAACTTCAAACCCCTCTGGCTGGTGATGCCGGGCGGCGTATGGAGCACGCCCACGCATCTCACGGGCGACGTCTACGTGACGGTCGGCACGCCCTTCGCCCAGAACTGGAATCCTGGCGCCATCACAAACAACAAGGTCGGCACGTTCGTCTTCGACTTCAGCTCGATCTCCACCGGAACCTTCCAGTATTCGATCGCCGCGCCGGCCAACCTCGCCAGCAATGCCGCGGGCTTCGGCATGCCTTCCTTCTCGGGGACCAAGCAGATCCAGCGCCAGCCGTTCTAGTACCATCGCGGCAATGGCGACCGCGCTCTTTTCTCACGTGGACTGCACCCTGCACGAGATGGGAGCGGGGCACCCCGAGTCTCCCCAGCGATTGAAGGCGGTGCTCGCCGCGCTCGAGGCTTCGGGCCTCGCGGGCAAGCTCGCGATGCGCGAGGCGCCGGAAGCCGCGCGCGAGCACCTCGAGCGCGTGCACGACAGCGCGCACGTCGACCTCATCTTCGACGCGGCGCCAGCGCACGGCTACGCCTACCTCGATCCCGACACCTCGATGAACGCGAAGTCGCTCTCGGCCGCCCTGCGCGCCGCGGGCGCGGTGGTGAGCGCCACCGACATGGTGATGTCGGGCGAGGCGAAGAACGCCTTCTGCGCGGTGCGCCCGCCAGGCCACCACGCGACGCCGACCCGCCCCATGGGATTCTGCATCTTCAACAACGTGGCCATCGGCGCCATGCACGCCCTGGAAGCGCACGGCCTCGCTCGCGTCGCCATCCTCGACTTCGACGTGCACCACGGCAACGGCACCGAGGAGGCCTTCCACGAAGATCCACGCGTGATGCTGTGCTCGACTTTCCAGCACCCGTACTACCCCTACTGCGGGGCCGACTCGAGCAACGACCACATCATCAACGTGCCGCTCGCCGCGATGACCGACGGGCGCGGCTTCCGCGCGGCCGTGGAGCGGCACTGGCTGCCGGCGCTGGAAGCGTTCAAGCCGCAGATGGTCTTCGTCTCGGCCGGCTTCGATGCGCACAAGGACGATCCGCTCGCGTATCTCAAGCTCGGCGACGAGGACTACCGCTGGGTCACCGAGCAGCTCGTCGAGGTAGCCGAGCGCCATGCCGGCGGCCGCGTGGTCTCGACCCTCGAGGGCGGCTACAACACCGACGCGCTCGGGCGATGCGTCGTCGAGCACGTGCGCGTTCTTTCAAGCTAGCAAGCGCCCGGGTCACCTGGACGCCACTCGCCCGCGGTTACTGGCTGGGTTGGTTCGAGCTGCGCGGCGGCAGCAGGCCGATCAACGCCCAGTTCTGGGTGTTGATGGCGGTGTGGATGATGTTGCGGTAACGCGCCGCCTGCGCGTAGGCCCACGGGGATGCGAGGAAGTTCTGGTAGAGCTCCTCGAAGGTCTGCGCGTTGCAATAGCCGCTGTACGCGCATGCGAGCTGCGGCTCGCGGTTCAACGTGATGCAGTCGGACGTCATGTCGCACGCCACCAGCGAGAACGCGCCGAGGAACGCGGAAGGCTCCGGCACTTCGCCGTTGGGCCCGATGTGCAGCTGTGTCGCGATCGCCGATTGCGCGAGGAAGTTGCCGACGATGATCATCGCTTCCGGATCGCGCGATTCGAGGAGGCTGATCACGCGCGCGAAATCGTCGTTGGCTACGGCGCGCGCGGTGTTGGCGGCCTGCTCGGTGCCGCGGCTCTGGTTCAGCTTCGCGTTCAGCTCCGCCACCAGCAGGCGCGCCTGCGCGCGCGCGTCGCCCTGGTACGCGGCGGCGGCGAAGAGATCGTCGATGTCCTTCTGCGAGATCTTGGTGCCCTGGAAGCGAAGGCATCGCTGCGTGTTGTCTGCGGCGTCGTAGGCGGCGACGCGCTTGGAGTTGTTCGCGTCGCCCGGAGTGAGGCCCGCCATGAACTGCTTGCGCTGCTTCGCGCTGTAGGCGGCGATGTCCTCGTTGATCGTGGTGGTGAACTGGCACTCTTCGAGCGCCTTGGCGAGGTGGTAGCGCTCGTCGCCCGTGAGCGACGCGCGGCGCGCGTTCAAGCCGTCGGCGAAGGCCTTCAGGTCGCGCGCGGAGCGAAACTCCACGGAGGAGGGGGAGGCGCGCATCTGCTCGGCGCGCGGGATCGCCGAGGGGAAGGAAACCGGGGTCGCGGCCGGTTCCGCGCGCACGCCCATCACCAGGGCCTTCATCGCGGAGTCGTCGGCGACCGCGGTCAATTTGGCCCCGTCACCCTCGCGGGCGGCGGAAACGACTCCCGTGTACTTGCTCGTGATCAGCAGCCCGTACGCGACGAGCGAAGCCAGGCCGATGGCCGTCAGGCGATTCATGCAGGGGAGTTTGGGCTAAAAAAGGTTGTTTCGTCAATGATTTCCGTCGCCGGACGCGGGATCCAGCTACAGGCAGGAAACCCGGGTTTGGGGGGCTCGGTCTGTGACGCGCGTCACATCAGTGGTGCAGGATTTTCGACAGGAACTGCTGGGCGCGCTCCGACCGGGGCTTGCCGAAGAAATCGTCCTTGGGAAGGTCCTCGACGATGAGGCCCTTGTCCATGAAGATCACGCGGTTCGCGACCTTGCGCGCGAACCCCATCTCGTGGGTGACGACCATCATCGTCATGCCTTCCTTGGCGAGCTCGACCATCACGTCGAGCACCTCGTTGATCATCTCCGGGTCGAGAGCCGACGTGGGCTCGTCGAAGAGCATCGCGATCGGGTCCATGGACAGCGCGCGCGCGATCGCGACGCGCTGCTGCTGGCCGCCCGACATCTGGCCGGGGAACTTGTCCTTGTGGGCGAGGAGGCCCACGCGGTCGAGGAGCTTCAGCCCCTTCTCGCGCGCCTCGTCCTCGGAACGGCCCAGCACCTTCACCTGCGCGAGCGTGAGGTTCTTCTCGATCGACATGTGCGGGAAAAGCTCGAAGTTCTGGAACACCATGCCGATGCGCGAGCGCAGCTTGGAGAGGTTGGTCTTGGGGTCATTCACCGAGGTGCCATCGACGGTGATGACGCCCTTCTGGAACGGCTCCAGGCCGTTGACCGCCTTGATGAGCGTGGATTTGCCGCTGCCCGAAGGGCCACAGACCACGACCACCTCGCCTTTCGACACCTCGGTGGTGCAGTCGGTGAGCACCTGGAAGTCGCCATACCACTTGCTGACGTTCTTGAGAGAGATCATCGGAAGTCCCGCTTAACGAATGACTGCGATTTTCGCCTGCAGCTTCTTCACCACGAGGGAAAGGCTGAAGGAGATGACGAAGTAGACCACCGCGGCGAACGAGTACATCTCCACCAGGCGGTAGTCGCGGTTCGCGATCTTCGCCGAGGCGCCGAGGAAGTCCGTGGCCGAGATCACGTACACGAGCGACGTGTCCTGGAAGAGGATGATCGTCTGCGTGAGGAGCACCGGCACCATGTTGCGAAACGCCTGCGGCAGCACGATGTGGCCCATGGTCTGCCAGTAGTTGAGCCCGAGCGCGTAGCCCGACCACACCTGGCCGCGCGCCACCGACTGGATGCCGGCGCGCATGATCTCGCAGTAGTACGCGGCCTCGAACATCGTGAACGTGACGAGCGCCGAGTAGAAGGCGCCCACCTGGATCGGCCGGTCGGCCCCCGTCACCCACGCGCCGATGTAGGGCACGAGGAAGAAGAACCAGAAGATCACCAGCACCAGGGGGATCGAGCGCATCAGGTTCA
>JBDTXQ010000258.1:0-4469 GCA_040006115.1 Usitatibacter sp. | reverse complement strand
AGGACGCGGAGCGCTTCGCCGCCGACCACGGCCTCCTGAAGGCCGACGGCGAGCTGATCGCGTGGCTGGTGGACAAGCACCTGGTGATGTCGATGACCGCGCAGAAGCAGGACCTCACCGACCGCGAGGTGATCTCGTCCTTCGCGACGCTGGTGGGCGACGAGCGCACCCTGACCGCGCTCTACATCCTCACGGTGGCCGACATCCGCGGCACCAGCCCCAAGGTGTGGAACGCGTGGAAGGGCAAGCTCCTCGAAGACCTCTACCGCTCCACGCGCCGCATCCTACGGGGCGAGATCGAGTACGCCGCCTCCGCCATCGCGGCCAAGCGCGCGGAGTCGCTGCGCATCTTCCGCCAGTACGTTCCCGAGCCGGGGCGCCACGAGAGCTTCTGGAAGAACCTCGACGACCATTATTTCCAGCGCTTCGAGGTGGCCGAGATCGCGTGGCATACGCGCACGCTCTGGGCGAAGGCCAACCCCGAGAAGCCCATCGTGCGCGCGCGCCTGTCGCCGGTCGGCGAAGGCCTGCAGGTGCTGGTGTACGCGCCCGACCAGCCGGGGCTCTTCGCGCGCATCACGAGCTTCTTCGAGCGCATGCAGTTCGACGTGGCCGCGGCCAAGATCTACACGACGCAGCAGGGCTTCGCGCTCGATAGCTTCCAAGTGCTCACCAAGACGCGCACCGGCGAGCACTATCGCGACTTGATCCAGACGATCGAGGCGGGGCTCGCCGAGCGCATCGCCTCCAACGAGCCGGTGGACGCGGCGACGCTTGGACGCGTGTCGCGCTGGGTGAAGCACTTCCCGATCGAGCCGAACGTCACCATCGTCCCCGACCGCCATCCGAAGCGCTGGGTGGTGAGCATGAGCTGCGCGGACCGCCCGGGGCTGCTCTCGTCGGTCGCGCGCATCTTCCTGCAGCATGGATTGAATCTCGCCGACGCGCGCGTGACGACCCTGGGCGCTCGTGCCGAGGACGTCTTTGTAGTGAACGGCCCGCCGCTCGACGACGCGCCGGTGCGCGAGAAGCTGCGCGAGGAACTGTGCAAGACCGCATCGTAGCCGCGCTCGCCCTGTGCCTCGCGGCCTGCGGCCAGAGCGAGCCGCCGCCCGCCGCGCCGGCGCAATCCGTCGTCGTCACGCTCGGCCATGCGGGCCCCCTCACCGGCTCCATCGCGCACCAGGGGAAGGACGACGAGAACGGCGTGGCGCTCGCCATCGAGCAGGCGAACGCAAAGAAGCTCGTGATCGGCGGCAAGCCCGTCACCTTCCGAATGCTGAGCGAGGACGACCAGGGCGATCCAAAGATCGGCACCACGGTCGCGCAGAAGCTCGTCGACGCGCACGTCGCCGCCGTCGTCGGGCACCTGAATTCCGGCGTCACCATTCCCGCGAGCGAGATCTACAACCGCGCCGGCATCCCGGTGATCTCGGGCTCGGCCACCAACCCCGAGCTCACCGAGCGCGGGCTGAAGGGCGTCTTCCGCACCGTCGGGCGCGACGACCAGCAGGGCCCGGCGATCGCGGCCTACATCGCCAACGAGCTGAAGGGGCGCAACGTCGCCATCGTCGACGACAAGACGTCATACGGCGAAGGGCTCGCCACCGAGGTGGAGAAGGCGCTGCGCGCCGCGCGCGTGAACGTGGTCTCGCGCGAGCGCACCACCGACAAGGAGACCGACTTCAAGGCGATCCTCACGCGGCTGAAGAGCAAGAACGCGGACGTGGTCTTCCACGGCGGCATGGACGCGACCGGCGGGCTCATGGTGAAGCAGGCGCGCGAGCTCGGGCTGAAGGCGCAGTTCGCGTTCGGCGACGGCGCGTGCACCGAGGAGATGGCGAGCCTCACCGGCCCCGCCGGCGAAGGCCTCGCGTGCTCGCAGGCGGGGCTTCCCGCATCCGCCGCCACGAAGGAATTCCGCGACGCCTTCACCGCGAAGTACGGCGAGACCAAGCTCTACGCGCCCTTCTTCTACGACGCGACCAACATTGTGATCGACGCGATGAAGCGCGCCGATTCCACCGACCCCGCGAAGTTCATGCCGGAGATGTACCGCGCGTCGATGGCCGGCGCCACGGGGAAGATCGAGTTCGACGCGAAGGGCGACCGCAAGGACGCCGAGATGACGATCTTGCGCATGAAGGGCGGCAAGATCGTGCCCGTGGCAGTGTGGAAGGCGGGAGTGCTGAGCGCCAACTAGGGAGCGGGCTTGTGCTCGTTCAGCCGCAGCCAGCCACGGATTACCCGGTAGAGATACCAGATGGTGAGGATGCCCCAGGGAATGAAGAGCAGGAAGATCCCGACCACGGTGATGGTGAAGACGATGGTCGTGATCACCACCCACAGCAGCCCCCAGAAGAAAGTGCGCGCCAGCCACGAGTAGTGCGACTCGACCCACGTGCCGCGCACGCCATCGCGGGCGACGGCGCCGATGATCACCGCGACCACCGAAAGCGTCCACAGCGTGAAGGGCGAAATGGCGTGCATCACGTACAGGATCTGCGCCGTGGAAGTGCTCACGGGGCGGACAGCGTCGTGCTCGATCTCAGTCATCGGATAATTCCTCGCCGGGAAAAAGCTCTTCGTTGAAGCCGAAGCGCGAAAGATCCGTCATGCGCTGCGGATAGAGAATTCCATCCAGATGATCGCACTCGTGCTGCACGACGCGCGCGTGGAAACCCTCCGCGACGCGCTCGAAGGGATTGCCCTCGATGTCGAAGCCCGAGTAGCGCAGCTTGGTGTAGCGCGGCACCACGCCGCGCATGCCCGGCACCGAGAGGCAGCCTTCCCAGTCGCTCTCGACCTCGCGCGTGAGCATCACGAGCTTGGGATTCGCGAGCACTGTGAAAGGCACCGGCTCGGCGTCGGGGTAGCGAGGGCTGTGGTCCACGCCGAAGATCACGAGGCGCTGGCCCACGCCGATCTGCGGCGCTGCGAGGCCCGCGCCGTTCTTCGCGGCCATGGTGTCCTTCATGTCCTCGAGGAGCTGGCGCAATTCCGGCGTGCCGAATTTCTCCACGGGCTTCGCGCGCTCGCGCAGCACCGGGTGTCCCATCCTCAACACGTCACGCACCGGCATGGCGTTCCACCAGCCTGGAAACAATCAATCGAATCCCCCCCATGGTCTCGTCCATGACGCGCGAGATGTCGTCGAGGGACACCGTCTTCGCGCTGGCGCCGCGGCCCGCAGCGGGGTTCACGACGACCGCGAGGGCCGCGTACTTCAAGCCAAGCTCGCGCGCGAGCGCGGCTTCCGGCATGCCGGTCATGCCCACCATGGTCGCGCCGTCGCGATCGAGGCGGTCGATCTCGGCCTTGGTCTCGAGTCGCGGCCCCTGCGTCGCCGCATAGGTCCCGCCCGCGAAGACGGCCACACCCGCGTCGAGCGCCGCGGCGAGTGCCATCTGGCGCGTTTCCTCGTCGTAGGGATGGGTGAAATCGATGTGCGTCACCGGCTGCTCGGCGCCCTCGAAGAAGGTCGAAGGACGCCCCCAAGTGTAGTCGATGATCTGGTCGGGGAGCGCGATCATGCCGGCGCCCAACGCGGACGCGATGCCGCCCACGGTGCACACCGAGATCACCCGCGTCACCTGCTGCGCGTGGATCGCCCAGATGTTGGCGCGGTAGTTGATCTCGTGGGGTGCGAGCGTGTGTCCGTAGCCGTGGCGCGCGAGGAACACCACCTCCTGCTTGCCGATGCGCCCGAAGGTGAGCGGACCCGAGGGCTCGCCGAAGGGGGTGCGCACGATCTTGCGGCGCGTGATCTCGAGGTTCGCGAGCTGGGTGAGGCCGCTGCCGCCTATGACTGCAATCAATGATCTAGTCCTTCAAAGCGTAAATGGCGGGAAGGTTGCGCCAGAGGCCATAGGCATCCATGCCGAAGCCGAAGACGTAGCGGTTGGGGACGGTGATGCCGATGAAATCGGCGACGACGGGCTTGGCGCGCCCGATCGCCTTGTCGGCGAACACCGCGCTGTAGACCACGCCGGCGCCCATCTCGAAGAGGCGCTTGTGGATCGCGGCGAGCGTGATGCCTTCGTCGAGGATGTCGTCCACGACGAGCACCACGCGACCGCGCACGTTCTCACGCGGCGCCAGGCGCCAGGTGATCTCGCGGCCCTCGATCGCGTTGTTGTAGCGCGTCACCTCGATGGCGCCGAATTCCAGCGGGAAGGTGAGGCGCGGCAGGAGTTGCCCGGTAAAGACGGCCGCCCCGCCCATCACCGAGAGCACCACGGGGAACTCGTCCTTCAGCTTCGCGCTGATCTCGCGTGCCATGCGCTGCACCGCGTCGCTTACCTGCTCCTCGGAAAAGAGGAGGTCGGCCTCGGCGAGAAGACGCGTCGCTTCTTCCTTGCGCGTCATGGCTTCTTCGCCGCAGGCACGGTCGCGAGAAAGGCGCGGAAATCCCCGGCGAGCTCGGGATGCTTGAGCGCGAAGTTCACCGTCGCCTGCAGGTATCCGAG
>JBDTXQ010000257.1:0-4469 GCA_040006115.1 Usitatibacter sp. | reverse complement strand
TGATCTTCTCCGCGACACCGCGATGGTCGACGCCGATCATGGTGGGCACGTCGTGCCCCATGGCGTTCATGGTGTGGTGCGACTTGTGGCAGTGGAACGCCCAGTCGCCGGGCTCCGTCGCCTCGAACTCGATGGCGCGCATCTGCCCCACCGCGATGTCGGTGGTCACTTCCGGCCAACGCGCGCCCGCCGGGACCCAGCCGCCGTCGGTGCCCGACACGACGAACTCGTGCCCGTGCATGTGGATCGGGTGGTTGGTCATGGTAAGGTTGCCGACGCGCACGCGCACGCGGTCTCCGAGGCCGCACACCATGGGATCGATCCCCGGGAACACGCGGGAGTTGAAGGTCCACAGGTTGAAGTCCGTCATCGTGTTCACCTTGGGCGTGGCGCTGCCCGGCTCGATGTCGTAGGCATTCAGCAGGAAGCAGAAATCGCGGTCGGCGTCCTGGTAGCCCGGCACGCGCTTCGGATCGCGCGGGTGGGTCACCCAGAACCCCATCATCCCCATCGCCATCTGCACCATCTCGTCGGCGTGCGGGTGGTACATGAACGTGCCCGGCCGGCGCGCCTCGAACTCGTAGACGAACGTCTTGCCCGGCATGATGTGCGGCTGGCTCAGGCCGGCCACGCCGTCCATGCCGTTGGGCAATCGCTGCCCGTGCCAATGGATGGTGGTCTGCTCCGGCAACTTGTTAGTGACGAAGACGCGCACGAAGTCGCCCTCGACCACCTCGATCGTCGGACCCGGTGACTGCCCGTTGTACCCCCACAGGCGCGCCTTCATGCCTGGCGCGAGCTCGCGCTCCACCGGCTCGGCGACGAGGTGGAATTCCTTCCAGTTGCCCTTCATGCGGAAGGGAAGGGTCCAGCCGTTCAGCGTCACCACCGGGTTGTAGGGGCGCCCCGCGCCGGGATGAAGCGGGGGCGCCATGTCGGGCGTGGTGCGCGTCTGGGCTTCGGGAACCGCGCCCATCGCCGCCTTGCTCACCGCCGCGGCGCCGATCAGTCCCGCGGTCGACAGGAAATGCCTGCGCGTCGTCATGGTGACTCCTTGCTGGTGGATCCGGCGAGCGCCAGGCGCAGGTCGGAATCGGCGAGCCAGAAATCGCGCTCGGCGTCGATCGCCTGAATCACGCTCGCGATCTGGTCGCGCGAATCGGCGAGCAGGTCGAACACGCCAGTGAGCATGCCGTTGTAGCGCAGCAGCATTTCCTCGGCGATGGCCTTTCGCAGTGGCACGATCTCGTCGCGATAGTGGCGCGCGAGCTCGTGAGCGGTGCAATACGCGCTGTAGCTCTCGCGCACCTGCGAGGTCGCGCTCGCGCCGATTGCCGCGGCCCGGTTCAACGCGGCCATGTACTCGGCGCGCGCTTGCGTGCGCCGCGCGCCACCGAAATCGAAGATCGGCAGCGGCATCTCGAGCTGGTAGCCGCGTTGCCTTTCCCTGCCGGTCTCGGAGTTGTGCTCGCCCGCGATCGTGAGGCCGTCGACGTAGCTCGTGACGCGCGCCATCCCCTGCTGGCGGGCGAGGTACTCGAGGTCGGCGCGCGCCATGCGCACGTCGAGCCGCTCGTCCAACGCGAGGCGCGCGATCGCAGACTCGTCGTCGGCCCGCGGGGGAAGGTCGGGAAGGCGCTCCGGCAGCGTGAGGCGGATAGCCTCGCCGGCGTCCAGTCCGAGCGCGCGCACGAGCTCCTCGCGCGCCGCCGTCGCGGCGTGCCGCGCCCTCGCGAGCTGCGCGACCGCGTCAGCATTGAACGCCTGCTCCCGGGCGCGCTGCAGCTTGCTGAAGTTGCCGGCCTGCTGCATGCGCAGCGCGAGCTCCGCGCTCGCGTCGGCGCTGTCCTTCACCTGCGCGGCGTAGCGCGCGGACTGCTGCGCCGCCACGGCGCGCACCCACGCCTTGCGCGCGACCGCCGCCGCTTGCAGGACGCTTCTCGAAAGCCCGATGCGAAGCTGCTGGTGCCGGTAGTCGGCGGCGCGCATGCGCGCCGGCAGCAGGAGCAGGTCCACCACCGGGATGGCGAGCATGCGGTTGATCTCCTTGTCGACGCCGCCCGCCTCGCCGCGCAACAGGCGCTCGAAGGTGAAGACCGGATTGGGCAGCCGCGCCGACTGCGTCGCCTGCGCCGATTGCCCCGTCTGCTCGGCGAGGATCGCCTGGAACGAAGGACTGAATGCCACCGCGACGCGGCTCGCCTCCTCCGCGGAGAGGGGCTTGGCGAGAACCTTCGCCACCTCGGCGCGCGCGGCGTCGCGATCTTCCGCGCTCGCGCGCAGGATCGGCGCCGTGCCCACGTGCCGGCGCGCGAGCGCCGACGCCTCGTCGAAGCGCTCACCGTCGAGCGCCGTGCAACCTGCGATATTCAGCGCGGCCGCGAGGCCGAGCCATTTCGATGACTTCATCTTCAATCCCCTGGAACCAGTCGATGGCGCGCGCGAAACGGCGCGCAGCGCGAGCTTGCGAAGTACCGGTTACGCCAGGGCGGCGCGGGGAGGTCGTTCGAGTCCGGGGTGGACGATGCTGCGGTCGGACCAGTCGAAGAAGAGCGCGGTCACGGGTTGGGACTTGGTCGCCGTCACCGCGGGCAACGCAGGCGAAGGCGCGGCTGCGCCGGTGCAGCACGCAGCGCACGCGCTGCACTTGAACTTGAAGCGGTCGGGAAGAGCGGGCACATCCCCGCCGGAGCCGCTCGCGGGCTCGCCCGCCGACTCGTCATCGCCGTGATGATGGCCGGCGTGATCGGCATGGTGTGAGGCCATCGCCGCCTGGTGCGCATGCATCGGGCCGCACGAGATCATCGCCGCGGCCGCGTACCCCTGCAGGGGCAGCAGCGCGGCGAGGGCCCAGGCGAGCAGGATTCGGATGGATCGCGACATCCGCCGATTTTACCGCGAAACGACGGTCCTCAGAAGCGCCACTGCACGCCCGCCGAAATCGTCCTCGCATTGAATTCCCCGCCCGTGAGGTCATTGCCGAGCTTGTCGTAGCGGGACCATTCGACGCGCAGGCCCAGGTTGGGCGTGAAGTCGTACATGCCCCCGAGTCCGTACACGAGGTGCGTCGAGCGCTTCGACTGCTCATTGCGTCCGTCGAGGATCTGCACCGATCCGCCACTCGAATACGAGGCCCTGGTGCGCGCCGCGAAGGCACCGACTCGACCGAAGAGCGTGAATCGCTCGCCGAGCGGAAGCAGGCCCAGCACGCTCAGGTCGGCGCCGCGCGTTCTCACCGAGGTATCGAGGAATCCGGCGGGCACGACCGTCGAGCGGATCGCGATCTTGCCGAGATCCACGTAGGCTGCCTCGACCGCGACATAGCGGTGCAGGCGGTAGCCCGCGTGCAGCCGGTACATCGTGTCCTTGTCGTCGAGGCTCGTGCTCGCGTCGTCGAAACCGAGGTCGAGAAACTGGTCGGATTGGCTGCCATCGCGGTAGGAAGCGCGCGATTCACCGGCCGAAGCGCCGACATACCACTGCGCATGCGCGGGAATGGCCGCGAGCACCAATGCCGCGCCGAGAAGCCTGAACCGGGTGATCTGTCGCATTTTTTCTCCTTGTGGGGATGAGTGCCTGGTCGCCATTCGCTAGAACGGCATGAAACTGAACTTGAGTGCGCGCTCCACCACCCAGCCGAGGGCAAAGAACGCGATGACCGCCGAGCCCGCTCCGACCGCGTAGCGGGGATACGAAGGATGGCGCCGCGCCAGGTGCGCGAGGGGCACCAGCAGCAGCACCAGGATGAGCTGCCCGATCTCGACGCCCACGTTGAAGCCGAAGAGCGACAAGGCGAGTGTGGCGCGCGGCAACTGCAGGTCGAGGAGCACGCTCGCAAAACCTAGCCCGTGCAGCAGGCCGAAGGCGAACGCGACGAGCCAGCGGCGGCGCGGCAGGAACGGCACGATGTTGTCCAAGGCGGTCAACACAACGGACAGGGCGATCATCGATTCGACGAGGCGCGAGGGAACCTGCACCACCTCGAGCGCCGCGAGCGACAACGTGATCGAGTGGGCGAGCGTGAACGCGGTGACGATGCGAAAGACGTTCCACAAGGTCGAGCCGAGGTCGCCCGTTGGACGCCAGACGCGCGCTTGCCGCACCATCACCGCGGGCAGCAGGAGCGCGATCAGGAAGAAAATGTGGTCGACGCCGATGGCGATGTGCTTCACGCCGTCGACCACGAAGCCCGCGAACTGCGCGACGCGGCCGGAGCTTGCCGAGTCGAACCGCTGCGAGCGATCCCCAGAGGAAAATATGGCGTTGCGGACGGCGCCGAGTCCTTCCAGCTTCAGCAACCCGCGGTGCTGCGCATCGAGATCGAAGAGGAGCGAGTACGAAACGGCGATCGAATCGACGGGCGCGCTACACAGGGCGGAAAACCGCAGCACCGCGTAGGCGCCGTCGGTGTGTTGATCGACCAGTTGCGACGCGGGCTCGAGACGGCATTTGCCGCCGCCACCCTCGAT
>JBDTXQ010000256.1:0-4479 GCA_040006115.1 Usitatibacter sp. | reverse complement strand
GCGCGTTCTTCACGATCGCGTGGGCGAAGTTGGTGCCGTTGCCGTCCCACACGAATTTCACGCGGTGACAGTCCTTGCCGGCTTCCGTGGGCGAGCTCGAGTTGGTGTTGAGGAAGACGCAGCCGTATTTCTGCGCTACCTGCGAGATGGCGTTGGCCACGCCCGAGTGCAACGCGCCCACCAGGAAGGCGCATTCGTTGCGGGTGATGAGGCGCTCGGCGATCCGGGAGCCCGTCGCCGGCGTGGTTTCCGTGTCCATGTGCAACGCCTCGATGGTGCGCCCGAGCACGCCGCCCTTCTCGTTGAACTCCTTGATGGCCATCATCGCGCCGAGGCGCTCCGCCATCCCGCTCGCGCCGTACTGGCCGCTCGCGTCCATGGTGAGGCCGAGGGTAAGGGGCTTCTTCGCCGGCGCCTGGGCCCACGCGTGGTGGACCTTCCACGGTCCGAAGAAGGTGGCTCCCGCGCCGAGCGCGATGGCCTGCATGAGGCTGCGGCGTTGCTTCGAGACAGGCTTGGTATCGTCTTTCATGGTCTTGTCCTCCGGGATCACTGCTGGGTGGGGGCGGTCAATTTCCGGTGCATCTCGATCATCGATGGAACCATCTTCTCGCCGAGGCCGAGCGCCACGGCTTGCTCGAACGACTGGTGGACGGCCTCGCCGACGAAGCTCGCGACGGGCAGCGATTCGGCGAGGTGGGTGTAGTAGCGCAGGTCCTTGGCGGCGTTCTGGATCGAGAATTTCATGCGCGTGAGGTCGCCCGCCACCGCGCCGCCCGCCATCATCTGGAAGATGGGCGAATTGATGGCGCCCTGCGAGACCACCTCGAAGAGCTTGTCGAGCTTCACGCCCGCCTTTCCCGCCACCGCGAACGCCTCGGCGATGCTGGCCACGACGGTGAGCGCCATGAAGTTGTTGACGAGCTTCAGCGTGTGGCCCGCGCCCGGCGGGCCCACGTGGAAGATGTTCTCGCAGAAAGCGGCGAGCACCGGCTTCACCTTCTCGAAGGTAGCGTCGTCCGCGCCGACCATGGTGTTCAGGCGGCCTTCCTCCGCTTCCTTCGGCGTGCGCGCGAGCGGCGCGTCGACGTAGGCCACGCCCTTCGCGGCGAACGCCTCGCGAATCCTCGCGGTGGAGCCGGGCTCCGCGGTCGAGGTGTCGACGACGGTGAGGCCGGCGCGCGCCTCTGCGAGGAGTCCCTCGACGCCGAAGACGTTCTCTTCGACCTGGGGAGAACCGGTGACGCACAGGATCACGATGTCGGAGCCGCGCGCGAGCTCCGCGGGAGTCCTGGCTTCCTTCGCGCCCGCCGCCACAAGGTCCGCGATTCGCGTGCGATCGCGATGCACCAGGAAGGTGAGGGGGAAGCCCTTGGCGAGGAGGTTCTTCGCCATGCCGTGGCCCATCATGCCGACCCCGATGAAGCCGATGCGGGGATTGCTCATGCAGTCTCCTTTTCCCAAAGACGGATCACGTTGCGATAGCGCGCGGCGACGTCATGGACGGCCTGCGCGTCGGACCATTCGCCTTCAAACCAGCGCGCGGCCGCGGGCGCGAAGATCGAGCGCCCGACGGCGAAGCCCCGCACCCACTTGCTCTGCGATGCCGCCGCGAACGCCTTGCCCAGCGCGGCGTCGCCGGATTCCATGCCCAGCACCAGCACGCCCCGGCAGAGCGCATCGTTGCGCTCGATCGCCGCGTCGATGGCGCGCCACGCGCGCGCGTCGGCGGCCGGGGGAAGCTTCCACCAATCCGGGCGCACCCCGGCCTCGTAGATGGCCTGCAAGGCAAGCGCCGTGACATCCGGGCCGTCGCCCCGTCGCGCGGGCGAGATGACCTCGATCAGCAGCTCGCGGCTCATGGATGCGCAAGCCGCGGCGATCGCGCGCATCTGCTCCACCTGCGTCTCGCGGTGCGCGGCGTCGTCGTCCGCGCGGAAATGCACGAGGCATTTGGCGACGTGGGACGCGGGCCAGGCGCGCATGGCGAGGCCCTCGTTGGCACCGTGCTCGAACGCTACGGGATTGGAGCCGGGCTCTTCCACCGGGCGCGCGATCCAGCAGCCGGCGGCGGTGAGCGCCGGCAGGATCGCCTCGCCGTAGCGCTCGTCCAGGAGCACGCCCGCGCCGCGGCGCCCGCGCGCCACGCGCAAGAACGCTTCGGCGACGAGCGTCTTGAAATGAGCGATGCGCTGGTGGCCCTGGCCCGCGGCGCTCGCCACGGCCTCGAGCTGTGCGCGATGGTCGAAGGCGAGGACGTGCAGCGGTGTCTCGACCGGGCGGCGCGTGGTGGCGCGGTGAACGTGGTCCAGGGCCGCGTCTTCGCGCAACCGCGGCGTCGACGCGCCATGCTCGAGGAAATGGGTGAGCTCGCTTGCGCTCGGCATCGCCGGGGAGCAGCCGTGCCGCGACACGACGATTGCGCCGCACGCATTGGCGCTGTGGCAGCAATCGTCGAGGTTGGCGCCGCGCAGCCATCGGGCGAGGAAGCCCGCCATGAACGCGTCGCCGGCGCCCAGCACGTTGAAGACCTCCACCGGGAATCCGCCATGGATGGCGCCTGCCTCGAGCCGCGCCGGGATCGCGCCCTCGAAGGCGGCGCAGCCGCGCGCGCCCAGCTTCACGACCAGAAGGGCGGTGGTGGCTTTGCGCACATTGCGAAGCGCCGTGACGAGCTTCGTGGAGCCGCCCGCCACCTGGAATTCTTCCTCGGTGCCGACCACCAGGTCGCAGCGCGGCAAGAAGGCGCGCAATGCCGCGGTCGCGGCGCGCGATGCGGCGGCGCGGGCGGCGCCCTCGCCGTGGCGGGCGCGGCCCCAGAGCACGGGACGATAGTCGATGTCGAGGACGATTCGGCGGCTGGCGCGTCGTGCAGCCCCGGCCGCGCGCTCGCACGCCGCGCGCGTGCCCGGGCGCGAAAGGTGCGTGCCGGAGACGAGGAGCGCGCCGCACTTCGCCATCCAGCGCGCGTCGATGTGCGCCGCCTCCATCGCCATGTCGGCGCAGTTGTCGCGATAGAAGACGTGCGGGAAGTCGTCGCGGTCGCGGATCGCGAGGAAGACAAGGGCGGTGAGGCGCGCTGGGTCGGTCTTCACCTGCGAGACGTCGACGCCTTCGCGCGCGAGCGTGCGGCGCACGAATTCGCCATTCTGCTCGTCGCCCACGCGCGTGATCATCGCCACCCGCAGCCCGAGGCGCGAGGCGCCCACCGCGGTGTTGGCGGGGGATCCTCCCAGGTAGCGCGCGAAGGTCGAGACTTCCTCGAGCGGGCAGCCGAGCTGCTCGCCATAGAGATCCACCGCGGCGCGCCCCAGGCAGGCGAGGTCGAAGACGGGTGCGTTCATGCCCCGCGCCGCCGTCGGGAAGCGCTTCGCGACTTGGCGGCAAGCTGGTGCCCGACGCTCACCACCAGCGACTGCGCGAGGCACAACGGCTCTACCAGCGATCGGAACGGATGGTCGCTCGAGTCGCCCAGGTCGAACGCGACGGCGGCGCTTCGCGCGAGCGGGCTCACCGCGCTGTCGGTGATCACCACGACCGCGATGTCGCGCTGGTGCGCCTCGGCGGCGAGCTCGATCACCTCGGGCGAGTAATTGCGGAAGCTCACCGCGACCATGACATCGCCCGGCTTGATGGCGCGCGCCTGCTCGCGAACCATGCCGCCCACGCCGTCGAGGAGCGACACCGCGAGCTCGAGCTGGCCCAGCGCATAGGCGAGGTAGCAGGCGACCGGGAAGGCGCGCCGCTGGGCGAGCACGTGGATGCGCCCCGCCTTGGCGAGATGCGCCACCGCCGCTTCGAGCTTCGCGGGCGTCACATGCTCTTCCAGGTGCGAGAGGTTGGCGATGGAGCCCGCGACGAAGTCGTGCAGCACCGCCTGGGGACGCGTGAGCGCTCCCGGGTGCGCGCGGCGCAGCGTCGCGATGCGCTCGCGGTAGCTGTGGCTGCGCGCCACCAGGCGGTCGCGAAAGATGCGCTGCATGTCCGAATAGCCGTCGTAACCGAGGGCTTGCGCGAAGCGCACCATCGCGGAGGGCTGGACTTCCACCTTGGTCGCGGCCGCGGCGACGGTGTCCAGGGCGAGGTCCTGCGGGCGCTCGAGCGCGAAGCGCGCGATGCGCTGCAGCTGGCGTGAAAGGGTCGGGAAGCGCCGGCCGATCTCGGCCTGGAGCTCTTCGTAGTTGCTGGCGGCGGCGCTCATGCGGGCATTAGAACAAATGTTCTTGTATGTTGCAACATTGGAACGTATATTGAATCGCCATGGATCTTTCGCCCTCCCGTGCGGCGCGCGCGGCGCGCTTCGCCGCGCCGCTCGCGCTCACCGTGGCGATCCTCGCCACGGCGCCCTTCTGGATCACGCGCGTGGGCCTCTACCCCTACATCGCGATCGAGATCATGGTGTGGATGACCTTCGCGATGGGCTACAACCTCCTCCTCGGGCACGCGGGGTTGCCGTCCTTCGGGCACGGCGCGTTCTTC
>JBDTXQ010000255.1:0-4497 GCA_040006115.1 Usitatibacter sp. | reverse complement strand
ATCGGACATCTTCAAGCGGACAGTGTTGTTCAGAAGCGTTCAGGCCGGCGAGCCCAATGGCACTGTCTACCCGTTCATTGCGAGCCTCACGGTGCACGATTTTTCGCCGGGATGGCCGCCAAACAAGTACTACGGGAAGACCTGTCTCTCGAAGGTCGAAGGTGGCCGGTACACCATGACCCGCGACCGGCTGCGCGAATGGACCGTGGAGGGGCGCACGACATTCTCCGAGCCCGTATGCAGCGACAATCCTTCGGAACGCGTAAGCTCCTTTCCCATCGACAGTCTCACCGGCACGCGGGTCGGCTCATCGGCGCCTGTCCCCAAAATCGTCACGCAGGGACTCAAGACGTTCCGGCTCAAGCTGGGCGAATACGCGTGCATCCTGCCGGGCGGCAGGCTCGCGGCGAACACAGGATTCCGTCTCAAGCGGGACAAGAGCTACACCGATGCCACAGGTGCGCGCGGCGGGACGTACGTCTACGAACCGTTTGCCACCACGCTCGCCTTTCATGGCGGCTTTCTCGACGGACAATCCGCGAAGTACGCGGACGGCAGTGGCTTCGTCCTTTCGCCGACGCTCACCTGCTCGCCCTGGCAATAGACGCAGGCCCCGAAACCGGACGGCGATCGTGATCGCCACCGCGTGCTCGGGCGACGCGCGACGGCGTCTCGTTCCACTCGCCTGAAATTTGCCATGAAGGATGCGGCACAGGTGCGTTCCATCGGTTCGCGCCAGCCTCATTCCTCTGCGCAAATGTCCGTGCCAATCGGGATCCGAGTCCTCTCGTGCGCGCTGCTCGCCACCGCACTCTCGGCGTGCGGCAGCGCCGCCACGTTGCCTGTTGCCGCGGGGATGGGACCGCAACCCACGATCCCTCCGCCGAAGACGTCGCCGATCCCCACGGTGAATGTGGCCGAGGCGCGCGGCTGGCCCACCGGAGCAACACCGACGGCCGCGCCGGGAACCGCCGTCGCCGCATTCGCGCGCGACCTCGACCATCCGCGATGGCTCTACGTCCTGCCCAACGGCGACGTGCTGGTTGCCGAGACGAACGGGCCTGATCGTCCGGAGGATGCACAGGGGATCAAGGGCTGGTTCTTCAAGCGGTTCCAGAAAAAGGCGGGCGGTGGCGTGCCGAGTGCCAATCGCATCACGCTCCTCCGGGACGTGGACGGCGACGGCGTCGCCGAAACGCGCTCGGTGTTTCTTTCGGGACTGACGTCGCCATTTGGCATGGCGCTCATTGGCAACGATCTCTATGTCGCCAACAGCGACGGCATCGTTCGCTTTCCGTACGTGGCCGGCGAAACGCAAATCTCGGCGAGCGCGGTCAAGGTGATCGATCTTCCCGCCGGCCCGATCAATCATCACTGGACCAAGAACATTGTCGCGTCGGCGGATGGATCGAAGCTGTACGCGTCGATCGGGTCGAACAGCAACATCGTGGAGAATGGCATTGAGGCCGAAGCGGGACGGGCCGCTATCTGGGAAGTTGATTTGCGGACCGGCTCGCATCGGATCTTCGCGTCCGGGCTGCGCAATCCGGTGGGCATGGCGTGGGAGCCGGAGACCGGCATGTTGTGGACGTCGGTCAATGAGCGCGACGAGCTCGGAAGCGACCTGGTGCCCGACTACATGACGTCGGTGCGCGACGGCGCATTCTACGGCTGGCCCTACAGCTACTACGGCCAGCATGTCGACGAACGCGTCACGCCGCCGCGCCCCGATCTCGTCGCGACAGCGATCTGGCCCGATTACGCGCTCGGACCACACACCGCGTCACTCGGCCTTGCGTCATCGAAGGGAACGACATTGCCTCCGCCGTTCGATCACGGGATGTTCGTGGGACAACATGGATCGTGGAATCGAGATCCTCACAGCGGCTACAAGGTGATCTTCGTGCCCTTTGTCGCCGGCAAACCATCGGGCAGCAGTGTCGATGTGCTGACCGGATTTCTCAATCGCGACGGCGATGCCTACGGTCGGCCGGTGGGCGTGGCGATCGACAAGCGTGGCGCGCTGCTGGTGGCGGACGACGTGGGAAACACGATCTGGAGAGTGACGAGCCGGTCACGGTCACCGTAGCGCGGCGCGCTACAGCACGTCGACACAACGCGACCTTGGTGACTGCCTATCTGGTGAGCGTCGCTCCTGTCAGCATCGCGATGGCGCCGAGCGTCGTCTGCGCTGCGTTGAGCCCCAGCCGGAAGTCCTTGTCCGTAAACGTTGAGTAGACGTCCGTAACCTGGTGCCAGTGCGGATCCCAGCCCGCGCCGATGTCGCGCCCGCGCTCGTTCTCGCGAAGGCTGATGGACGGAACGAGATCCTGAAATGGCTGGCTGTCCGTGTTCGTCATGTGCGGACCGACAGCCGCTGGATAGTCGGTGGCGTACTTCTCGTTGGCGCCGTGGAACATCCACGCGAGCTTCTGCGATTCGGCCGCCAGCTTCGAATTCGACTGGAACTCGATATTGACGTCCGCCTCGGCGCGCTGCTCTGGACTGATGGTGCCATCGGCGCGCGGCATGCCATGATCAAACATCATCATGTCGTGCTGGATCATGCCAAGCCACCTGGGTTCCGGATATTTTCCCGAGCCGGCGGGCAGCTCCTTGCCCTGCATCGCTTCACGTTGTGCCACGTAGGCGCGCGCACCGTTCAGCCCCGTCTCCTCATTGTTCCAGAGGGCGAACCGGATGGAGCGGTCGGTCTTTACGTCGGGCATGCTGAAGATGCGCGCCAGCTCCATGACGAGCGCGGTGCCGGAACCATCGTCATTCGCGGCTTCGCCCCAGCCGTGACCATCCATGTGCCCACCCACGATGTACATCTCGTTTGGATGCGCGCTTCCCACCTTCGTGCAGTACACCTCCTCCCGCTTGCCGGGCGTAGTGGGCTGCGAGTTGAGCGCGCGGAGCCGCACGTCCTTCTGCGCCAGCGAATCAGTATTCACACCGGTGCGTGTGCGAATCCCGCGCATGCGCCCTCCGCCCTGGGCCTGACCACGTGCGGCGGCGGCAGGCCGCGCAGCGGCAGCGGCGGCGCGCGCAGCACTGTCTCCCTCCGCGCGCGGCACCGCCGGCGCAGGCTGGTAATCGTACGTGATGCGCTGGACGTCAGCACACCCATAGCTCTTCAGCTTCGACTCGATCCATGTCACCGCGTTGGCGTTGCGGTCGGTTCCCTGTCGCCGGTCGCCAAATTGCGTTAGCCCCTTGATCGTCTCTTTGTACCGCTCGAGTTCGAGGCGCGACGCAAGGACCTTGATGGGATCGCTCGAATCGGCACGCTGCGCGCTCACCGCCTGCGCGGGAACGGTGGCGGGAAGGAGTACGCCGAGGCCACAAACGGAGATGAGGAGCGGTATCGCTCGCATGTCGTTCCTATGGGTCAAACGGTTGGCGCATCACGAGATGTGCTCGACATCGCCCGAAAGGCGCACCCGTGCGTTACTGTAACGGCTTCGCGAAGGTGATACGTTGCGTCGAGGGCCCGCGTTGCGGTCGCGCGCGCTGCATAGTCTCCTGAGGGAGCATTTCGTGGCACTTGCACTGACGGCCAATCTTCAAGGGAGAGGTTGATGACGCCGGAATCGTTTCTCAACGGCTTTGCGCAGGAAGTGGTGGAACAGTCGTTCGACCGCGCGGAGCGGATGCTCGCGCCGTGGGTGCGGAGCGGGCTGCCCGTGGGTGGACTCAAGCGCGTCGTCCGCATTGCACGTGGCGACAATCCGCCCGCCGCGGAGTTCGAGCTGGGCGAGCTGCCGGACGACGAGCTCCCCTCGATGCGCCAGCGAGTGGAAGCGCGCACGATCAGCGACGGCGACGGACCTCCATCGCTCCCCATTCCCGCTGAGCTCACCGAAGAGAACTTTCGCGGCTGCTGGCAGATCGAATTCCTCCCGGACGAGGACTCGGAGGCAGACGTGGACTTCTCCTTCGCGTTCTATCTGGCGCTCGTCGCCGATGGACAGGAGCTGCGAGTGGGCTATCTCGAATCCATCGACTGAGCACTCGGCGTCCAGCCGGCAGGAAACCATGATGGCGTCGACCGTCTACTGGCTCCATTGTTGAGCGTCACTTAGCTCCTCACGTAGACCCTCCCGACAACGCGGCTTGAATGACTCATCGCCACGACGCCATTCTCAAGGCGGTGTACGAAGCGGCATTCAAGTTTCTTCGATGCACGCGGTGGGAAGACGACATCCGGATCGTACTGGGCCGCCTTGGCGAAGCGGCGGGTGCGAGTCGCGCGTTTCTGTTCGAGCTTTCGCATGACGGCTCCGGCGACCGGCGCGCAAAGTGGCGCTTCGAATGGTCGGCGCCAGGCATCACCCAATCGCTCTCCGAGTTGTCACTCGCGAGCTTCGGCGTCGCCGAGTTCGGATTGGAGCGGTGGGGCATCATGGCCACGGGCCAGGCGATTCACGGGCCGGCGCACTCGCTCCCACCCAGCGAGCAAGCCTTCTTCGAGCGCGTCGGCGTACGCTCGGC
>JBDTXQ010000254.1:0-4525 GCA_040006115.1 Usitatibacter sp. | reverse complement strand
TGGCCCACGAGATTGTTGTAAACGTCGTCCGATTGAAGGTCGAGGTCGGCGGCGCGGCTGGCGGCGCTGTGGCAGCCCGAAAACGTGCAACTGGGGGTCAAAACGGTGCGCCGCAACTCGCCGAAACTGATGGGCGTGATGAGGGTCTTTTCCGGCTGGGGATCGATGCCCATCATGCAGACTGGAATGGGGCCGGGATCGAGCGCTGACGGCATTCCCACCTGGGACGACCCGGACATGCGCGGCGAGAACGAGGATCCGCTCGCGATCGCGGACCTGCTCGCGCGCCTGCAGGCGCGTGGCGAGACACCTCCGAAGGCGATGTTCGTGAATTCCACCACCGATTATCACGCGAGGCGCGCGTCGCTTGGTCGCACCGGGCCCTCGGGCACTGCCGAGCGTCCCGCGCCCGCCAACATGCGGATGTACGACATCGCCGGCGCCTCGCACGTGATCGTCGCCAAGGCGCCGCAGTCGTGCAAAGTCGCCCCGGGACGCCTCGACTGGACGCCCGTATCGCGCGCGCTGCTGCTGCGCCTTAACGACTGGGTCGCGACAAACGCCGAGCCGCCCGCGAGCGCGTTGATGCCGCTCGAAAGCGCTGCACCGGATGCGGCGCTGAAGGCTCCCAGCTACTTCGCGGGCGCGGTGATCCAGGTTCCCAGGCACGACGCCGACGGCAATGCGCTGGGCGGCGTGCGCCTGCCGGATCTGGTGGCGCCATTGGGTACGCACATTGGATTGAACGAGCCGCGGTCGCGCGAATGCATGCTGGTGGGAGCCTACAAAGGGTTCGCCGCGACGAAGGCGCAACGCGAGGCCGCCGGCGACACGCGCCCGTCGATCGCCGAACGCTATCGCGATCGCGATGACTACGTGAATCGCATACGCGTTGCCGCACGCGATTTGATGCAGCAAGGATTCCTGCTGCCGGAGGACGCGGCGGTGATCGTGCAGGCCGCCGCCTCCAATGCGGCACTCAAGCAGAAGGCCGCACGATAGCCCTAATGTGCGTTACCGAACAGAAGGCCGCGGCGCCCGGGTGGATTATTATCGGGATAGCTTGGGAGACCCACCATGCCACCCATCGACCGCCCCTACCGCATCGTGCACGTCGAGGATTCGCCCGACGACGCCGCGCTGATTGAGCTCGCGCTTCGCAAGGCGTCTTTCAAGTACTCGCACGTCCGGGTCGAGACCGAGTCTGACTACCACGCCCAGTTCGAGGAAGCGCCCCCCGACATCGTGCTGTGCGAATACAACCGCGCGCGAGTGAGCGCCGAACGCGCCCTGGGAATCATCCGAGAAAAGGGGTTCGACCTTCCGCTCGTGGTGATCTCCCACCAGGCGGATGAGAACGCCATCGTTTCCGTCATGAACCTCGGCGCGAGCGATTATGTTTCGAAGCGCGATCTCGGGCGCCTCACCGAGGCGATCGAGGCCGCCCTGCAACGCGCCTCGGCCAGGCGCGAGCAAGCGCGCGCCTTCGAGACGCTGCGCGCGAGCGAAGCGATGAGCCGCGCGATCTTCGATTCGCTCGCGAGCGCCACGGCGGTGCTGAGCCCGTGCGCCGTCATCGTCGCCACGAATCGCCAGTGGGTGAGGCTCACCGAGGCGTGGATCGCGATGGGATTGCCGGCGGCGCGGTTGGAAACGAACTATCTGGAGCTTCTCGCGCTCGCGGGAGAGCATGGTGACTTCGCAGGGGCGCTCTGCGCGGCAATCAAGGAAGTGCTCGCGGGGGAAAGGGCATTCGCCTGCTTCGAATACCAATTGGGCACGACCGGCTCGGCGCGCGCGTACCTCGCAAGCATCGTCCCCTTGCAGGGCAAGGAAGGGGTGGTGGTGTCGCACCAGGAGATCACGGGCTGCGCCCGCTTGCCCGGGCATTGACCTCGCCACGCCCGGTGATATCGTGGCGTCGGACTTCCGCGTTGACTGATCGAACCCTCGCCGGCATCTCCTCCATGGCGATGCGCCACGTGCTGGCCGAGCTGGGCGATGCTTATGGGCAGCGCACGAGCGAGACCGTCACGATCGTTTCGGTCGGCGGCGTCGACGCCGCTCGCCGAGTCGGCGCGGGCGAAGCATTCGATTTCGTCGTCCTCGCGGCCGATGCGATCGAGCAGTTGGCGGCGGGGGGCCGCGTCGATCCGGACAGTCGAGTCGATCTCGCTCGTTCCAGCGTGGCGATGGCGGTTGCGGCCGGCGCGCCGCGCCCCGACCTTTCCAGCGAATCCGCGGTTCGCGACGCCCTCCTGCACGCCCGCAGCATCGGCTATTCGACCGGGCCGAGCGGCGCGCACCTCAAGCGACTGGTAGAGCGCTGGGGCATCGCGGATGCCGTTGCTGCGCGAATGGTCCAGGCATCGCCCGGCATCCCGGTGGGCACGCTCGTGGCGCGGGGCGAGGTCGAACTGGGTTTCCAACAGTTGAGCGAATTGATGGACGAGGAAGGCATCGAGCTCCTCGGAACCCTCCCGCCGGAGGTTCAGGCGGTTACCATCTTCTCGGCGGCGGTGTGCTCAGCATCGACCCGCCCCGAGGCAGCGAAGGCCGCGCTCTCCTTTCTCGCCTCGCGAGAAGCGGACGCGGTGAAGCGGCGCCATGGCATGGAGCCGGCATGATTTCATTTGATATGCGAACAAGGCTCTCGCCGATCCCGCGATCGCGAAGAAGATTGCGACGCTTGATATGATGGCACGCATGCGCGCAACCTGTATAACTCGGACGATCCGGAACCTGGCCTTCTGCTTGGCCGCGCTTGTGTCAACCGCCAACGCGTGGCCGCAAGCACTGTCCTCCGCGGCTGCGTATCCTTCCAGGCCGATCAGGCTGCTGGTGCCCTTCACCGCCGGAAGCGCGACCGATATCCTCGCGCGCATCGTCGCCGAGGCGCTCATCGCGGCGTGGGGGCAGCCGGTTGTGGTCGACAACCGCCCGGGCGCGGGCGGAACGATCGCCGCGGGCGTCGTCGCGCGGGCCGAGCCCGACGGCTACACCCTGCTCGTCATCTCCGTCGGGCACGTCGTGAACCCGCAGCTCTACCGCGACCTTCCCTACGACACGGTAAAGGATTTCGCTGCGGTGATCCCGCTCGCGAACCTGCCCGGCGTTCTCACCGTGGCGCCGAGCCTTGGCGTCGACAGCGTGCGCGCGCTGGTCGCGATGGCCGCCGCACGGCCCGGCGAGCTGAACTACGCCTCCGGCGGCGTCGGGAGCGGCAGCCACATCAACGGCGAGAAATTCCGCAAGGCGACGGGCATCGACGTCGTCCACGTGCCCACCAAGGGGGCGCAGGAAATGATGGTCGAAACGATGACGGGACGCACGCACTTCGGCTTCCTGCCGGTCGCGGCGGCGTTGCCGCAGATTCGCGACGGCAGGCTCCTCGCGCTCGCGGTGAGCTCGACCGAGCGCTCCCCCGTGCTGCCGCACGTCCCGACGCTCGCCGAAGCGGGGCTGGCGGACGCGACCTTCGACTTCTGGATCGGCCTCCTCGCACCCGCCCGCACTCCGCGCGAGATCGTCGCCAAGCTTCACGACGAGATATCACGCGCGATCGACAAGCCCGCAACGCG
The DNA here is from genome assembly GCA_040006115.1 of Usitatibacter sp. Classification (GTDB taxonomy): domain Bacteria; phylum Pseudomonadota; class Gammaproteobacteria; order Burkholderiales; family Usitatibacteraceae; genus Usitatibacter. The sequence goes on along the minus strand of JBDTXQ010000254.1, from coordinate 944 downwards.
CCAGCGGCTGGCCGCGCTCGGCGCACAGCCGATGCCGATGACGAGCGCGCAGTTCAACACGTACATGCGCGAGCAGCTCGAGGTGCTCGGCCGCGTGATGGATGCGCGCAAGGCCGGCGAACGCTGACAGATCTTCGAGGAGAAGAATTCCATGGCGCGAATCCAACCCCTGGCCCCGAGCGAGGCCCCCGATCTGAAGGAAGCCTTCGACAACTATCGCCGCTCGCTCGGATTCGTTCCGAACAGCATGCTGATCATGCAGCGGCGCCCGAAGATGGTGAAGGCGCTCGCCGCCCTCATGGCGGCGACGTTCGACCCCGAGGGTAGCGTCGAGCGGGGATTCAAGCGCCTGCTCGCGCACGTCGGCAGCCGCATCCACGGATGCCGCTATTGCATGGCGCACACCGCGGGGGGCGCGTTGCGCTTGGGTGTGCCGGAAGAAAAGGTCGCGGCCGTCTGGGAGTATCAAACGAGCCCGCTCTACTCCGAGGCGGAGCGCGTCGCGCTCGATTTCGCGGTCGCAGCGTCGTCTGTTCCGAACGCGGTGGATGACGCGCTCTTCGCAACGCTGCGCCAGCATTGGAGCGACGACCAGATAGTCGAAATCCTCGGCGTGATCTCGGTCTTCGGCCTGCTCAACCGGTGGAACGATTCGCTCGCGACGCCGCTGGAGGAAGAGGCCGCCGCGGTCGGCGAGCGGCTCCTCGCCCCGAAGGGATGGAGCGCGGGCAAGCACCTGGCGTAACGCGAGGGCGGCCCACGGGCCAGCCCGCTCGATTCATGTGCAACCTCGGCTCCGATGGCGCCTTGAGCGGAGTCTTCGGTGAAGATGACTGGCGGAGAGGGCGGAAGCCAACGCCCCTATGGGGTAGTTGCTTTGCCCCCGCTAAACGCCCCGACGTGTGCCCCGTTACTAGCCTTTCGTCGTGATGGTAGGCGTCGGG
>JBDTXQ010000253.1:0-4528 GCA_040006115.1 Usitatibacter sp. | reverse complement strand
AGGACCTGTGCATCGGCTGCGGCTACTGCTTCTACGCGTGCCCGTTCGGCGCGCCGCAGTTCCCTCAGGCGGGCGCGTTCGGACTGCGCGGCAAGATGGACAAGTGCACGTTCTGTGCGGGCGGCCCCGAGGAAAACCACTCGGTCGAGGAGTTCCGCAAGTATGGGCGCAACCGCATCGCCGAAGGCAAGCTGCCCGCGTGCGCCGAGATGTGCTCCACCAAGGCGCTCCTCGCGGGCGACGCTCCGGTCATCACCACGATATACAAGACGCGCGTCATGACGCGAGGCAAGGGCGACGAGATCTGGGGCTGGGCGATGGCCTACCAGGGCAGCGGCAAGCTCTCCGGGCAACCCGGGGTGGGCTCGTGAAGGTCGCCGCGCTGATGGCCACCGCAATGGCGCTCGCCGCGTGCCACGAGATCCCGCAGGACGCCGCCAAGCCCTACGCCGGCAAGGAGGACACCAAGGCTTACGCCGGCGACCTCTTCAAGGGCGACAAGGACAAGTACGAGAAGGCCCTGGCGGCGCGCGCGCAGACGCAGAACGAGTACATCCGCACCGGCGACGCCAAGACCAAATAAAACGGGAGGAGTCTCATGATTCAAGCCAACGCGCGCCTTCTCGGCACGCTCATTCTCGGGGCCGCGCTCGCCTTGCCGGTCGCGGCGCTCGCGCAGGCCACCGGCGCTTCGCCCACGCCGCCCACTACGGTCAAGGAAGGCCCTAAGCCCGCGAAGCCGCAGGTCGACGCGCCCGCCGTGTCGTCTCCGCCGGTGGCCGGCAAGACGTCGACCGCGATTCCCGGCTGGAACAACCCGCCTGCGTTCGACACCGCCAGCGAGAAGCCGCAGTACGCCTCGGTGCCGGGCCGCGAGACCAATCGCCTCATCCAGGGCGCGGGGCGCGAGTGGCGTGCCTTCCACAACGGACCGCTGGTGCAGTATGGCGGGTGGCTCGTGGTGATCGTATTCGCCGCGATCGCGCTCTTCTACCTCGTAAAGGGCACCATCAAGCTGCACGGGCCTCCCACCGGGAGACTCATCGAGCGCTTCAACGCGGTCGAGCGCGCGTCGCACTGGACCATGGCCATCAGCTTCGTGTTCCTGGCGTTGACCGGCACCATCTTGCTGTGGGGCAAGTACCTCATCCTGCCGTGGCTCGGGTATGCGGGCTTCTCGTGGCTCACCATCCTCGGCAAGAACATCCACAACTTCCTGGGCCCGCTCTTCATCTTCTCGCTGGTGGTGTCGTTCCTCATCTTCGTGAAGGACAACCTGATCTCGAAGATCGACATCGAGTGGCTCGCGAAGCTGGGCGGGATGTTCTCCGACCACGAGGTGCCGTCGGGTCGCTTCAACGGCGGCGAGAAGCTCTGGTTCTGGGGCGGCCTCGTGTTCCTCGGCGCATTCGTGAGCGTGACCGGGCTCATCCTCGACTTCCCCAACTGGAACCAGGGCCGCGAGCTCATGCAACAGGCCAACGTGATCCACGCGATCGCGGCGGTGCTGTTCATTTCCGGTGCTTTGGCGCACATCTACCTGGGGACCCTCGGCATGGAAGGCGCCTACCGCGGGATGCGCGACGGTTATGTCGACGAGGAATGGGCGCGCGAGCACCACGCGCTATGGTACGAGGAAGTGAAGCAGGGCAAGCGTCCCGAGAAGATCGTCGCGGGCAACGCGCAACCGGCCACCGGAGACTGACGATGAAACGCATCGCAACCGCGAGCCTCGTGCTCGCATTCACCCTCTCGGCCGCCGGCGCATGGGCGAAGATTCCGCCGCCGCCCCCGCCCGACGAGAAGGCCAAGGCCGCCGCCGAGGAGAAGAAGGCGAAGGCGGCCGTTGCCGCCGAGAAGGCGAAGGCGGACCAGACCGCCGCAGAGGACCGCGCCGTGAAGAACTACCAGGCGAACATGAAGAAAATGGGCAAGCCCATCCCGAAGCCCACTCCGGTCGTCGCGGCCGTGACGCCGCCGCAGATCGTCCCCGGCCCGGGCGCCGCCAAGGGTGCGGAGACCGGCAAGCCCGGCGACAACCGGACCCCCACGCAGGGCGCCGTCTCGGTGAAGGGCCACGAGACCGGCGCCATGACGCCGTCGGGCAACACGCCGCCCAAGGGCAATGAAACGCCCGCCGACGCGAAGAAGAAATGATCGCGCTGAAGAAGAAGGCCATTGTCGCTTCCATCGCCGCGCTCGCGGCGGGATGCGCCACGATGCGCGACATGATGCCCTCGTCGGCGCGGACCATGGCGACGGCGAGCCTTTCGCCCACCACCGGCAACACCGCGCGCGGCACCGTCGCCTTCACGCAGGACGGCCACGAGGTGCGCGTGCGCGCGAGCGTCTCGGGGCTGAAGCCCAATGCCGAGCACGGCTTCCACGTGCACGAGAAGGGCGATTGCAGCTCGGGGGACGGCATGAGCACCGGCGGCCACTTCAATCCGGCGGGCAAGCCGCACGGCTCCCCGGCCACGGCGCATCACGCCGGGGACATGCCGAGCCTGAAGGCCGACGCCTCTGGCAACGCGAGCGCGTCCTTCGAGCTGAAGGGCGTGTCGATCGGCACCGGCGCGGCCGACCTGGTCGGCAAGGGCGTGATCGTCCACCGCGACCCGGACGACTACGCGACGCAGCCCACCGGCAACGCCGGCCCGCGTATCGCCTGCGGGGTGATCGCGAAGTCCTAGCGGTCCCCGACGCTCTCGCCGCGCACGAAGGCGGCGATGGACTCCACCAGCTCGCGGCTGCGCAGCGGCGCCGCGAGGCGCGCGACGAGCGTGTAGTGGTTGAGGCTCGCGAAGTGGCGCTCCACGACTTTCGACCCCTTCTCGCGCAGGCGAGCGGCGAGCCGCACGGTGTTGCCGGGCTTGACCGTTGTGTCCGCGTCGCCGGTGATGAGGAGCGAGGCCGGCTCCCCGCCACGCACATACTGGATGGGCTGCGTCGCCTCGAGCGCCGGCGCGGCCGCGAAGACTCCCACCAGGTCCGCGTCGGTGAGCGGGAGGAAATCGTAGGGGCCTGCAAGGCCGATCACACCCCGCACGTCGGCGCGCTTCATGCCCTCGCGGGCGAGGAATTCCTCGTCATACGCTAGCATCGTCGCAATGTGCGCGCCGGCGGAATGGCCCATGAGGAAGATGCGCGAAGGGTCGCCGCCGAAAGCCGCGATCTCGCGCCGCGTCCACGCCACCGCCCGTGCGCCGTCCTCGAGGAACCCAGGGTAGGGCGCGGCGGGGTACAGCCGGTAGTCGGGCACGACCACGACGAAGCCCTGCGCGGTGAGCGCCTCGGCCACGAAGAGGTAGCTTGCGCGCGCGCCCTGCTGCCAGCGCCCGCCGTAGAAGAAGACCACCACGGGGGCAGGACTTGCGGCGGGCCCGGCGCGCGGGACGTAAACGTCGAGGCGTTGACGAGCGTCGTCCCCGTAGGCGATGGCGCCGCTGCGCTGCAGGCCGCCCTCGGGAATGAAGGCGTTGAGGACGGCGACCGGCGCGCACGCCGCTAGCGCGAGGACCGCCGCGAGGGGAAGGATGAAGGAAAGAACTCTCATCCTTCCGATACGCGCTTCGCGCCTTTCCGGATTCTCACCAGGTGTAACGAACGGTGTAGCGCACCACGGCCTCGCCCTTCGGCGCGACACGCACCGGGAAATGGACGGTGCGCGCGTCTTCCTTCGTGAACGCGCTCGTCTTGCGCAGGATTGTCCAGTTGCTCCAGCGGTAGAGGTTCTCGCGCACCACGACATTGACGGCCTCGTCGGGCTTCTGGTTGCGCACCTTCACCTCGATGTCCTCCTCGATCCACTTGGCGGAGGTGTCGATGCGGAAATCGACCTGCTTGCGCTCGCCGACCACGTCGAAGGCCGATCCCAGCTTCACGCGCACCGTCTCGTCGCGCGCGGTGTGGTCGATCAGGTCCTCGCCCACGAATTCCAGGTTGCCGTCGGCGCCGTCGAGCTTGGAGACGCGGATCTTGCCCGCGGGGAGGGGCACGCCGAGCCCGTTGGCCGCGGCGTTCTTCACGCGCAGGTACACGTCCACCTTCTTGTTCGCGGCGGTGCCGTAGTCGCGGTCGGTGAGAGGCGCGCCGTAGGGATACATCGGCGCCTGGCCCGCGTAGACGAGGGTTTTCTCGCAGCCCACGCCGGCGGCCATCGGGAAGAGCTCGACCTGCTTCGTGGCGTTGTTGGCGAGCGTGGTGGGGCGCCCGAGGGTGTAGAGGTGGTATTCGAAGAACGCCTTCTCCTGGAACGCCTCGGCCTTGCGCGCGAGCATGCCGTCGGCGGCCTTCGCGTCGGGATAGACGCGCTGCGGCGGCTGCACACGCTGCACGTCGCCCGCCATGAGCTTCAGCTTCGCGTCGGCGAATGCCGTCCCGGACTGGTTCACGATCGTCCCCCACGCGCCGACGTCGACGCGGCAGGTCTCCGGAGCCGGCTCCGAGTAGGTGAGGTTGTAGTCGGTCCACCAGGTCATCCCGCCGGTCTGGTAGGTGAAGCGCGCGGGCTGCGTGCCCGCGCGCG
>JBDTXQ010000252.1:0-4560 GCA_040006115.1 Usitatibacter sp. | reverse complement strand
CCTACGGCGACAAGACCCCGGAGCACCCAGTGGGCACCGGCCCGTACCGGCTCACGTTCTGGAAGCGCTCGTCGAAGATGGTCTTCGACAAAAATCCCTCCTATCGCGAGGAGTACTACGACGCGCAGCCCGAGCCCGGCGATGCGCGCGGCCGACAGGTGCTCGCGTCCAACAAGGGCAAGCGCATGCCGATGGTCGACCGCGTCGAGGTCTACATCGTCGAGGAGCCGCAGCCGCGCTGGCTCGCGTTCCTGAATGCGGAGCACGACTTGGTCGAGCGCCTTCCCAACGAGTTCGCCAACATCGCGGTGCCGGATAGCCGGCTCGCGCCCAACCTCGCGAAGAAGGGCATGTACCTCGAGCGCAACGCCGGCATGGAGCTCACCTACTCGTATTTCGCGATGGAAGACCCGGTGGTCGGCGGCTACACGCCCGAGAAGGTGGCGCTGCGCCGCGCAATCTCGCTCGCCACCAATGTCGAGGAAGAGATCCGCATCCCCCGCAAGAACCAGGCGATTGCCGCGCAGAGCCCGATCGGCCCCGGCGCCATGGGCTACGACCCCACGTTCCGCTCCAACGTGACCGAATACAGCCCGGCCAAGGCGAAGGCGCTGCTCGACATGTACGGCTACATCGACTGCGACGGCGACGGCTGGCGCGACCTGCCGCGCAAGGACACGCAGTCGGGATGCAAGCCGCTCGTGATCGAGTACGCGGCGGCCACCGGCGGCGAGCAGCAGCCGTACGTGGAACTCTGGAAGAAGAACATGGACGCCATCGGCGTGCAGATCACCTTCCGCCGCGAGAAGTGGCCCGATCTCCTCAAGGCATCGAAGGCGGGCAAGCTGCAGATGTGGGGCGTGGGCTGGGCCGCCGCCATTCCCGACGCGGACCAGTTCTTCGTGCTGCTCTACGGGCCCAATCGCGCGCAGGCGAACCACTCGCGCTTCAGCCTTCCGGAGTTCGACAAGCTCTACGTGCAGGCGAAACGCCTCCCCGACGGGCCGGAGCGAAACGCCATCTACCGCGAGATGAATCGCCTCTTCCTCGTCTACTCGCCGTGGCGGCTGGGCGTGCACCGCTACTACAACGACGTCCTGCAGCCGTGGGTGGTGGGCTACGTCCGCCACCCGGTGATGCGCGGCTTCTGGAAGTTCATTGACATCGATCCCCTGAAAGACCCGCAGATGGCCGCACGATGAAGCGCTTCGCCTCCACCGTCCTCGCGCTCGCGGCGCTCGCCTTCGCCGGCGATGCGCTCGCCGGGCAGAAGGTCCTGCACATCGCCTACCTCATCGCCGAGACCAACTTCGATCCGGCATTCACCTCGGACCTCTACTCGAACAACATCATCGAGGAGATCTTCGAGTCGCCCCTCACCTACGACTTCCTCGCGCGGCCCGCGAAGCTGAAGCCGCAGACGCTCGAAGCGTTGCCGGAGATCACGGACGGAGCCAAGACCTACACGCTGAGGCTGAAGAAGGGCATCTACTTCAGCGACGACGCCGCCTTCGAGGGCAGGAAGCGCGAGCTCACCGCCGCGGACTACGAGTTCGCCTTCAAGCGCCTCATGGACCCGAAGGTGTCCTCGCCCAACCTGTGGCTCATCGAAGGCCGCGTCGCGGGCATGGAGGAGGCGATCGCGAAAGCCAAGAAGACCGGCAAGTTCGACTACGACGCGAAGCTTCCCGGCATCGAGGTGGTCGACCGCTACACGCTGCGCATCCACCTCGCCAAGCCCGACTACAACTTCCTCTACATCCTCGCGATGCAGAACATCGGCGCGCAGGCGCGCGAGGTGGTGGAGAAGTACGGCAATGACATCGGCGCGCACCCCGTCGGCACCGGCGCCTTCCGGCTCGCCGAGTGGAAGCGCTCCTCTCGCATCGTGCTCGTGAAGAACGAGAATTTCCGCGAGGCCTACTTCGAGTCCGAGCCCGCCGCCGATCCCCTCTCCCAGCAGCTCTACAAGGAGATGAAGGGCAAGCGCATCCCGCAGGTGGACCGCGTCGAGGTCTCGATCGTCGAGGAGGCGCAGCCGCGCTGGCTCGCCTTCCTGAACAAGGAGATCGACTGGATCAACGTGCCGTCGGAATTCATCAACATGGCGTTGCCCATGGGCAAGGCGGCGCCCTGGGTCGCCAAGCGCGGCATCCGCTACATCGCCGACGTGGATCCCGACATCACCTACCTGTACTGGAACATGAAGGACCCGATGTTCGGCGGGTACACGCCGGACAAGGTGGCGCTGCGCCGCGCGGTCTCGCTCGCGTACAGCAACGACGACGAGATCTACCTCATCAGGAACGGTGGCGCCCTCGAGGCGCAGAGCCTGCTTCCGCCTGGCGTCCTCGGCTACGACCCCAAGTTCAACATCGGCAAGAGCTACGACCCGGCGCGCGCCAACGCGCTCCTCGACATGTTCGGGTTCATCGATCGCGACGGCGACGGCTATCGCGACCTGCCCGACGGCAGCGCGCTCACCTTCGTCTATGCGACGACGCCCGACCAGACCTCGCGCCAGTACACCGAGCTCTGGAAGAAGAACATGGAGGCGATCGGCATCCGCATGCAGACCGACGTCGCCAAGTGGCCCGACCTGCGCAAGAAGTCCAAGCTCGGCAAGCTGCAGAACTGGCACCTCGCGTGGAGCGCGGACTATCCGGACGGGGAGAACTTCTACCAGCTCCTCTACGGGCCGAATTGCGGGTCGTCCAACGACGGCTGCTTCCAGCTGCCCGAATTCGACGCCCTCTACGAAAAGGCCGCGTCGCTGCCTCCCGGGCCCGAGCGCACCGCGATCTACAACCAGATGGCGCGCATCGTCACCGTCTACGCGCCCTGGAAGCTGCACTCCCACAGGAAGCGCAACCAGCTGGTGCAGCCGTGGATCCTCGGCTGGCGCAAGCATCCCTTCCTGCACGAGGGCTACAAGTACGTCGATATCGATCTGGCGAGGCGCGCCAGGGACCTGCGCTAGCCCCTTTCCAGGTCGTCGGAAAGGGGAGGTTAACCGTTATAATTCCGTGGTTTTGCTCACTCTCCAGCCCTTGCGAACGTCCCGCCTGATAGCCCTCGCGGCAACCTTCCTTCTGGCCTTTTCGGTCGCCACCGCCGAAGCCCAGAAGAAGGTGCTGCGCATTGCCTTCCGCACCGCGGAGACGGGCTTCGATCCCCAACGCGTGTTCGATCGCTACTCGGTGGGGATCTGCGAGAACATCTTCGAGACGCTCATCACGTACGACTACCTCGCGCGTCCCGTGAAGCTCGTGCCCCTGGCCGCCGAGATGGTTCCCGAGCCCGACGAGGGGGGCACCCGGTTTACCTTTCGCATCAAGCCTGGCATCTACTTCGCCGACGATCCGGTGTTCAAGGGGAAGAAGCGCGAGCTCGTGGCCAAGGACATGGAGTACGCGATCAAGCGCTTCCGCGACCCGGAGGTGCGCAGCCCCTACGAGTGGCTCTTCGAGAACCGCATCGTGGGGCTCGACGAGCTCGCCGAGCGCGCGAAAAAGGAGAAGCGCTTCGACTACGACGCGCCCGTGGCCGGCATCGAGGTGCGCGACAAGTACATCATCAGCTTCAAGCTGAAGGCGCCCGACTACAATTTCATCTATTTCTTCGCGATGCCCAACGTCGTGCCGGTCGCGCGCGAGGTGATCGAGGCCTACGCCGCCGACACCATGGCCCATCCGGTGGGCACCGGGCCCTTCGTGCTGAAGGAGTGGGTGCGCAGGTCCAAGATCGTGCTCGAGCGCAATCCGCTGCATCGCGGCTACGAGCTGGACATGCGCTATGCCGATCCCGCGGACGAATGGGACCGGCGCGCGATCGATTCCCTCGCCGGCAAGCGTCTTCCGCTTCTCGATCGCGTCGAAATATCTCCCATCGAGGACGACCAGCCGCGCTACCTCGCGTTCCTCAATAAGGAGCACGACATCCTCGACGAGACGCCGTTCTCCTTCATCCACCAGGTCCTCCCCAATGGCAAGCTCTCAAGGCCGCTCGAGAAGGAGCACGTGCGCGCGTTTCCGGAGCTGCAGCCGGAGATCACCTACTACGTGTTCAATGTCGAAGACAAGGCGATGGGAAAGGACAATCCCGTCGGCGGCTACTCGCCGGAACGCATCGCGCTGCGTCGCGCGATGGTCCTTGGCCACGACCGCGACCAGGAGATCGCCGTCATCCGCAAGAATCAGGCGCTGCCCGCGCAGACTCTCGTCCCTCCCGGCGTCGTGGGATACGACCCTTTGCTGCACTCGACCGAGCAGGAGCCCGATCCCACGCGAGCGAAGGCGCTCCTCGACATGTTTGGCTACCTGGACCGCGACGCGGACGGCTGGCGCGAACAGCCGGACGGAAAGCGCCTCGTGATCCAGTACAAGTACCAGGTCGGCGGGGACGGGCGGGCGCTCGCCGAGCTGTGGGTGAAGTGCATGGCGGCCATCGGTATCCGCCTCGAGGCGACCGCGGTGCAGTTCGCCGATCTTCTGAACGACAAGCGTGTCGGAAATTTCCAGTTCGCCGACTCGGCGTGGATCGCGGACTATCCGGATGCGC
>JBDTXQ010000251.1:0-4595 GCA_040006115.1 Usitatibacter sp. | reverse complement strand
GTGCCGCAGCGTGATCGTGAAGGGCATGGAGGCGATCGTGATCGAGAGCTTCGTCGCGGCGCGCAAATATGGCGTGGAGGACGAGGTGCTCGCGTCACTGGCAGACACCTTCCCCGGCTTCGACTGGGAGAAATTCGGCGGCTATTTCTTCCAGCGCGTGGTGCAGCACGGCCGCCGTCGCGCGGAGGAGCTGCGCGAAGCCGCGGTCACGGTGCGCGAAGCCGGGCTCGAGCCCTTTCTCGCGAGCGCGATCGCCCAGCGCCAGGCCTGGGTCGCGGACCTGAAGGACGCCGGTGCCCTTCACGAGGCTGCACGCCCGTGGCGCGAGCAGGCCGATGCGATGATGTCTCGCGAGCGCGAGACCTGATCGTTGTTGCACGGGATAAGGTACCAATGAGAATTCCGATCCTCACGTACCAGACGATGCACATCGACGGCAACGACTATCGGTCCAACGACAAGATTGCGTTGTCCTCGGACTTGAGGCAACTGACAGCCGCGGGCTTCAAGATACTTCCCCTGCGCTCCGTCGTGGACTTGTGGCTGGACAATCGCGGCACGGAACTCGATGGCAAGCTGATCGCGTTGGCGAGCGACAACGGCGCCGATTTCGACTATCTCGATCTATTGCATCCAACGGCTGGCCCACAGAGGAGCATCTACAATATCCTGCGCGACTTTGCGGCGGACAATCCAGGACGGCAGGAGGGACTGAACGTCACGAGCTTTACGATAGCGTCCGCCGAGGCGCGCGCTGTGCTCGATGCGACGTGCATGCTCGGAAAGGATTGGTGGACTGACCGCTGGTGGCCCGAGGCGATACGAAGCGGCTTGATCCACGTCGCCAACATGAGCTGGGACCACAACCACGAGACCTTACCATCGTCATTCCTGCGCAGCGCACGCAGCGGGACCTTCCTCACCATCGATTCGCAGGAATCGGCCGATCATGAAATCCGATCCGCCGCTGAATACCTGCGCAGCCATGCCCCCAATCCCGGCGCCGGATTATTCGCGTATCCCTATGGAGAATCGAATCCCTATCTGGTGCACGAATATTTCCCAACCTTTGGGGCCGAGCTTGGCATCCGTGCCGCCTTTACTACGCGCTCCGGCTTCCTGGAGCCTGGAACTGGCCGCTGGGAAGTACCCAGATTCCTGTGCGGGCGCGATTGGAGCTCGCCCTCCGAGCTCGAAGCCATCCTGGACGCCGCCGCAACACAGCGTCCATGGGTTGCGGTTCGACGTTGGCCGGCGCGCGAGGAGACTCCATCCACCGAGCCCGGCGGATTGAGGGACTTTGGAGGTTTCGTCGCCACACGCGTGGCGGCCATTCCGGGTTGGCTGCACCCGGAAGCCGCGTTGTTCACTGCCCACCTCGCCGCGGCGCAACACGCGATGCAGGTGACTGGACCGACGCTGGAGATTGGCGTTTACAAGGGAAAATACCTTTCCGTCCTCTACAAGTTGTCCCAACGCGATGAGACCGTCGTCGGCGTGGACCTCTTCAACGGCCCCTCCAATTCGGAGGAAGTTGTCGCGCAGGTTCGATCGAACATCACAACAGCCTGCGGCGACGCCTCCCGCCTGAAGATAGTCGTTGCGGACAGCATGCAGCTGACGAGCCACAGAATTCTGGAAGAGGCAGCAGTGCCGTTTAGGTTCATCAGCATCGACGGCGGCCATACGCCAGAGGTTGTGTTTCACGATCTCGAGACGGCCTATCCCGCCCTGCGCGAAGGCGGAATCATGGCGCTCGACGACATCTTCAACCCGGGCGTCCCCGGAGTGGTCGAGGGCATCGCGGAATTTTTCCTGCGGCGGAAGCCCGCGCTCGCACCCTTTGCCTATTGCTACAACAAGCTGTTCGTGACGACGCCCCAATTTCACACGCGGTACTTGCGCGAGGCATTGACGTTCCTCGATCAGGTGACGTGGCTACCGACACACCAGCCCACGAAGCAGAGCTTGAGGGAAAACCGTGCTAACAACTTTACTCCGACGATCTTCGGCTACGAGGTCGTCTCCTTTATACAAGCATGAATGGCGGTCGTCGGTCTGTGCAGTGCGGTCATCGACGCGGCGCTGTGCATATGACGATCACGTTTCTGTCTACTGAGCCAATTGGATTCCATGTCGAAGCGTGAATCGTTCCTCTCGATCCACCGTCAGGGCTTCGTGCGCGTGGCAGGATGCACGCCGCGCGTGCACGTGGGCGAGCCGAAATCCAATGCCGAGGAAACCCTCGCGTTGATGCGCGCGGGCGAGGAGCGCCACGTCGATCTCGCGGTGTTCCCCGAGCTCGGCATCAGCGCCTACGCCATCGACGACCTTCTGCTGCAGGACGCGCTCCTCGAGGGCGTGGAAGAGGCGCTGCGCCGGATCGCCGCGGCCTCGCGCGACATGCGCCAGGTGTGCGTGGTCGGTGCTCCGGTGCGCCGCAACCAGCGCCTCTACAACTGCGGCGTCGTGATAGCGCGCGGGAAGATCCTCGGCGTCGTGCCCAAGTCCTTCCTGCCCAACTACCGCGAGTACTACGAGAACCGCTGGTTCGCGCCCGGCGTGGGCGTCGTCGGCCTCGAGGTCGATCTGGCGGGGCAGCATGTGCCGTTCGGCACCGACCTCGTCTTCGCCGCATCCGATCTTGCGGATTTCGTCTTCCACGTGGAGATCTGCGAGGACTTCTGGTCCGCCACGCCGCCCTCGACCCAGGGCGCGCTCGCGGGCGCGGTGATCCTCTGCAACCTTTCCGCGTCGAACGTCCTGATCGGCAAGGCCGAGGAGCGCGCGGTGCTATGCGCCTCGCAGTCGACTCGCTGCCACGCGGCCTACGTCTATTCGGCCTCGGGTCCCGGCGAGAGCACCACCGACCTCGCGTGGGACGGGCAGGCGACGATCCACGAGTTGGGGGCCCTGCTTGCCTACAGCGAGCGCTTCCCGAAGGCGGGCCAGATGGCAGTGGCCGATGTCGACGTGGAACGCCTGCGACTCGAGCGCATGCGCACCCTCACCTTCAACGCCGCCGCGGCTGCCGCGGGCCACCCCGAGAAGCGATTCCGCCGCATCGCGTTCGAGCACCGACCCGATTTCGCCGACGTGGGGCTCGAGCGCAAGATCGACCGCTTCCCCTTCGTCCCCGACGATCCGAAGCGCCTCGACCTCGACTGTTACGAGGCGTTCAACATCCAGGTGCAGGGCCTCATGAAGCGCATGCAGGCGACCAACGGCCAGCGCATCGTGATCGGCATCTCCGGCGGCCTCGATTCCACCCACGCGCTCCTCGTCGCGGTGAAGGCGTTCGACGCGCTGAATCTTCCGCGCAGGAACATCCTCGGCTTCACCCTGCCGGGCTTCGCGACCTCCGAAGGCACCAAGTCGAACGCCTGGGCGCTCATGAACGCGCTCGGCATCACGGGGGAGGAAATCGACATCCGGCCCACCGCGACCCGCATGCTCCAGGACCTGGGCCACCCGTTCGCGAAGGGCGAGCCGGTCTACGACATCACGTTCGAGAACGTCCAGGCGGGGCTTCGCACCGATTACCTCTTCCGCCTCGCCAACCAGAGGAAAGCGTTCGTGCTCGGCACGGGCGACCTCTCGGAGCTGGCGCTCGGTTGGTGCACCTACGGCGTGGGCGACCACATGAGCCACTACAACGTGAACGGCTCGGTCGCGAAGACGCTCATCCAGTACCTGGTGCGATGGGTGATGAAGTCGGGCCAGCTCGACGAAGACGCATCAAAGACGCTCGATGCGATCCTCGACACCGAGATCTCGCCCGAGCTCGTGCCCGCGGGCAAGGACCAGAAGCTGCAAAGCACGCAAGCGAAGATCGGGCCTTACGAGCTGCAGGATTTCCATTTGTATTACATCACCCGCTTCGGTGCGCGTCCCTCCAAGGTCGCGTTCCTCGCATGGCATGCATGGCGCGACATCTCGCGCGGTGACTGGCCCCCGGAGTTTCCGGACGAGGCCCGCCATACGTATACGCTGGCGGAAATCAAGAAGTGGCTCGGCGTCTTCCTCCATCGATTCTTCGAGCTGAGCCAGTTCAAGCGCTCGGCGCTCCCCAACGGGCCGAAGGTGGTTTCGGGCGGAAGCCTCTCCCCCCGCGGGGATTGGCGTGCTCCGTCCGACGGCAATGCGCGCGTGTGGCTCGATGAATTGGAGCGCAACGTTCCCGATTGAAAGGGGAAATTAGGTCCGGTTTCGACCCATGGCGGAAACGCGCCACCGCGATCTCGCGTCCTGCTAGGGTCATTCAGACGGTCGCGGTGCACGGCCCGTGCACAGACTATTGCGCAGGGCGGTCCGGCAACGAATGACTCGTCGGCGCGGCTTCGAAGTCGCGAAGTACATTCGCACAATTGCCGTCGCGCATGTGCATCACGCGCGCTCTGCCGCAGAGCGATCGAATGGCGCCCCGAGCTCAACGCTGTGCTCGCTAGCCAGGACGCCGGCGCCGAAGTGTTCTTGGCGACGCTGTCCTGGAAACCGCGATTGACATTACACCACCTGGAAATCCAGCCCGATATCCGCTGCCGGGGCGCTTTGCATCAGGCGGCCGACCGAGACGTAGGTGACGCCGCTCGCCG
>JBDTXQ010000250.1:0-4597 GCA_040006115.1 Usitatibacter sp. | reverse complement strand
CCGGTGCGCGAGAAGATCTGCGAATTGATGCCGACGACTTCGCCGCGCATGTTGATCAGCGGCCCGCCGGAATTGCCCGGATTCACCGCGACGTCGGTCTGGATGAACGGAACGGCGTCTACGTTCGGATCGCCGCCCACGTTGTCGCGGCTCTTGGCGCTCACGATGCCCGCGGTCACGGTGTTGGCGAATCCAAAGGGCGAGCCGATCGCGACCACCCATTCGCCCACGCGCAGCCTGCTCATGTCGCCGATCTTCACGGTCGGCAGGTTGGTCGCGTCGATCTTCACCACGGCCACGTCGCTGCGGGTATCGACCCCGATAACCTTCGCCTTGAACTCGCGCTTGTCGGTGAGGCGCACGTTGATCACCTCGGCGTTCTCCACCACGTGCGCATTGGTGACGATGAAGCCGTCGGCCGAGACGATGAATCCCGAGCCAAGGCCGAAGGGACGCAGCGGCGAGCGCGGGGCGCCGTCAGGTGCCTTGTCCTGCGGCGCCTTGCGCTCGCCGCGCCCGTTCGGCGGGGTGTTGCGCCCGTCCGGCGGCATGAAGCGGCGGAAAAACTCGTAGAACGGGTCGTCTTCGGACAGGCCCGGGATCTGGTGGCGGGATGCCGCGCGCGTCTCGGTTTGGATGTTGACCACAGCCGGGCCGTATTTCTCGACCAGGTCGGCGAAATCGGGGAGGATCTGCGCGGACGCGCCGGGGAGTGCCGGGGTGAGCACGCGGGCCGAGGGCGACGTCTGGGCCCGGGCGAGGCCGGCGAGCTCGATCGCGAAGCCGAGGGCGAGGAGCGCGCCAACTACGGATGCCTGCAGGGTTTTCATGATCGTGTCTCTAGTCGAGTGGGGGAGTTTGCGCCGGCGCGGGGCCAATCGTTCTCAGATGGGGCGCCTTGGAAAAAATTTCCAGTGCCGGTGTAACAGAATTCAGGGGCGCCGGCCAACGCTGCGGCCCACCTGCTGGGCGGTCGCCAGGGGAACCTCGCCCAGGACGGACACCAGGTTCTCGCCCATCGGGTGCACGAAAAAGGTGGTCGTACCGTCCTCGCTCGACGCGTCGGCCATGCGCGGCGGAGAGTTGGGCTCGACGAACACCGACATGCTGGCGACCCCGTCGCTGAAGATGAGCTGGGAGACCGGCTGCGGGCGCCCCGGCAGCGTGCGACGCAGCTCCGTCACCTTCTCGAAGCCCGCCGGCGGATTGGTGACCGACCAGCCGGTGTCCACGCTCCTGGCTTCCTCGCGGGGCTGGGAATCGGTGATCCAGCGCTTCACCCTCGATTCGAAAATCGAGCGCACGTCGCTCTTGGAGACCTCGCGCCCGAGTTTCAAGTCGGTGAAGGTGTAGAGCTCGATCATCTGGTTCTTGTCGTTGAACGTCTTGGCGCGGATCACCAGGCCTGAATTGACTTCCGAGCACAGGCGCTGAGCGTAGCGCAGCGCGTCGCGCGGTTCGAGGCG
Organism: Usitatibacter sp.; assembly: GCA_040006115.1. Lineage (GTDB taxonomy): Bacteria > Pseudomonadota > Gammaproteobacteria > Burkholderiales > Usitatibacteraceae > Usitatibacter. The sequence continues at coordinate 3,131 of JBDTXQ010000250.1, read as the reverse complement.
GATCCATTGGCAGTCGTAGCCCAGCACGCGCTCGGTGGCGCCGAGCTTCACGTCGTAGCTCGCGGCGACGGCCGCGGGCGTGGGGGAGAGGATCGCCGGGAAAAAGCGTGGCGTCACGCGGCGGTCGAGGCGCACCGTCTTCGCATCCGGGTAGTAGCAGAACATCTCGTCGTTCTTGCGCACGATTTCCAGCGGCGGCCCGTCGAGGGGCTCGATGCGCTCGTGCTCGTCGCCGTTCGCGTTCATGTGCGTGATGCGTACGGTCGAGGTGCGATCGCCATTGCTGTGGGCGAACGTCCCTGCGTAGGAAGACGCACGCGCAGCTTCCGCGGCGCGCTGCAGCCATGCGATGGGGTCGCTACCTGGGGCGGCCTGCGCGCCCCATGCAACCCCGAGGGCGAGTGCCGGAATCCACCGGCGCCCACCCACGCAAGCCCGGACTCTCATCGAGCCGGGGCCGGCGCTCGATTGTTGACCGGGCGATAGAGATCCGGGGACGGCAGCTGGCGGTGCGCGGCGAGGTAGGCCTGGACGTCCGGCGCGCTCTCGCGCACGGCCATCTTGTTGGCCACCGGCTGCATCGCCGAGCCCGACTTCGCGATCACCGGTGCCGCGGTCTGGGCGCCCTGTGTGCCGAGCCAACCGACCACGCCGACCGTCGCCACCGACGCGGCCGCCGCGAGGGCGATGCGCGTGAAAGTGGAGTCGATGGCGCGCCGGGGCTTCGGCGCCAGCACCGTGGGCTCGGCGCGAAGGGCCTCGATCAGGCCGGCCGGAAGCTCGAGGCTTCGCGGCGCCTGGCCACGCATCGCGTCTCCGATGGCGTGATAGACCAACCACGTCTGCTTGCTCTCATCGCTGGAAGCGCACGAACGAATCACGCTTTCCGCGTCCTGGGCCTCGCCGTCCACCAGCAAGGAAATTTCCTGGGTCATGTCCTGCTCCTGTCGTTGGCCTTCGTCTCTTGCGAAGGACCGTGCTTTAAGGGGTTGCAGCCCCTGGACTTCGTTGTTACCAGCGTTTGTCTTTGCTCGTTCCCAGCTGCGGGCGGAGCTTTTCGGCCACCGCTTCACGCGCCCGGAAAATCCTCGACCGCACCGTGCCGATCGGACAATTCATGATCTGCGCGATTTCCTCGTAGGAGAGCCCGTCGAGCTCCCGCAGCGTGATCGCAGTCCTCAACTCTTCTGGCAGCGCGGCGATGGCGTCGTTCACCGTTTGCGCGATCTGTTTGGATGCGAGCTCGCTTTCAGGTGTATTGATGTCGCGCAGCCCGGCGGCGTCCTCGAATCCCTCGGCTTCCTCGCTATCGAATTCCGTCGAGGTGGGCGCCCTGCGCCCCAGCGCGATCAGGTAGTTCTTGGCGGTATTGATGCCGATGCGGTAGAGCCACGTGTAGAAGGCGCTGTCGCCGCGGAAATTGGGGAGCGCCCGGTAAGCCTTGATGAAGGCCTCCTGGGCGACGTCCTCGATCTCGGCCGGGTCTCGAATCACGCGCGAAAGAAGCCTCTCGAGCTTCCTCTGGTACTTGATGACCAGCATCTCGAATGCGTGCTTGTCGCCTCGCTGCGCTTTCTCGACCAGCAGCTGGTCGATCTCCCTGTCGCTCATGCGGCCCTGTATTGGTGTTTTCGTCGTGGGGGCTAAACCTGCGAGACCCCCCTGTGCGGCCGGCGCCACAAAGGGCTTCTTGGCCTCCTGGGGTATTATAAAGCTCAAAGATTTCATTCCTTTGGCGCGCATTTCGTGAATGTCTCTAAGTGACAAAAGGGTAGGAAAATAGTTCCACGGCGTGTAGGGCTATTTCCCACACGACTCACCCCATTCTGGCCCCTTACTGTTGAACCATTACGACGTTCTCCTCCTGGGCAGTGGTCTGGCTGGAATGTCAGCCGCACTCCATTTGGCAGACCAGCGCAAGGTTGCCCTGGTCACGAAGCACGAGCTGCTCGACGGCGCCTCGAGCTGGGCCCAGGGGGGAATTGCCGCCGTCCTGCACGGCTCCGACTCCGTCGGAGACCACATCCGGGATACCCTCGTCGCCGGTGCCGGCCTCTGCCACGAGGACGCCGTGCGCTTCGTGGTGGAGCGCGGGCGCCGCTCGGTGGAATGGCTGGTTGCCCAGGGCGTGCCCTTCACCCGCGACGACGACCACCAGGACGAGCTGCACCTCACCCGGGAAGGCGGGCATAGCCACCGGCGCATCGTCCATGCCGCCGACGCCACCGGCAGCGCGGTCCAGAAGACCCTCGTCCACCAGGTGAAGAGCCACCCCAACATCGAGGTCCTCGACTGGCACATCGGCGTCGACCTCATCACCTCCCGCAAGCACCTGGGCGACGCCCGCGGCCCCAACCGCGTCTGGGGCGCCTACGTGCTCGACATCCGGGGCAACCGGGTGAAAACCATCGGGGCGCGCCATACGCTGCTCTGCACGGGCGGCGCGGGAAAGGTGTACCTCTACACCACCAACCCCGACACCGCGACCGGAGACGGCGTGGCGATGGGCTGGCGCGCCGGCGCGGCGGTCTCGAACATGGAGTTCATCCAGTTCCACCCAACCTGCCTCTTCCATCCCCACGCCAAGTCGTTCCTGATCTCCGAGGCGGTGCGCGGCGAGGGCGGGCTCCTCAAGCTTCCCGACGGCGAGCGCTTCATGCCGCGCCACGACGAACGCGCCGAGCTCGCTCCCCGGGACATCGTGGCGCGCGCGATCGACTTCGAGATCAAGAAGCACGGCATCGACTGTGTCTACCTCGACATCACGCACAAGGGGCCGGATTTCATCAAGACGCATTTCCCGAACATCTACGCGCGCTGCCTGGAGTTCGGCATCGACATGACCAAGCAGCCGATCCCCGTGGTGCCCGCGGCGCATTACACCTGCGGTGGCCTGGTAACCGACCTGCGCGGGCGCGCCGGCGTCGCCGGCCTCCATGCGCTCGGGGAAGTGGCTAGCACCGGCCTGCACGGCGCCAACCGCCTCGCATCCAATTCCCTCCTCGAGTGCCTGGTGTTCTCGGAATCCGCCGCTCAGGACATCCTCGCCCAGGGCTCGATGGATATTCCGGCGCTGCCCGAGTGGGACGAGAGCCGCGTCACCAACGCCGACGAGGAAGTGGTGATCTCGC
>JBDTXQ010000249.1:0-4599 GCA_040006115.1 Usitatibacter sp. | reverse complement strand
TTCCACTACTTCTTCATGCGCAAGCTCTGGTTCGCGCTCCTCGCGCGCGCGCTCGTGGTGTTTCCCGGCGGATTCGGCACGCTCGACGAGATGTTCGAGGTCCTCACGCTCACTCAGACCGGCAAGCTCGAGCGCCCGATCCCGGTCGTGCTCTACGGATCGGACTACTGGAACGAGGTGGTCGATTTCGAGGCCATGGTCCGCCACGGCACCATCGACCGCGAGGACCTCGCTCTCTTCCGCTTCGCCGACGATCCCATGGCCGCGATGGAGCTCCTCAAGTCGGGGATCGAGGCGGCGCATGAAGAGGCGACGCCGGCCGTCGCGCATTCACGAACTGCTCGCAAGTGAACTCCGGCGCCCTGGTGTTGTTCGGCGTCACTGGCGATCTCGCGCACAAGAAGATCTTTCCGGCCCTCTACGCGCTGGCGAAGCGCGGCGCGCTGCAGGTTCCGGTGGTGGGGGTCGCTTCCTCGGAGCTGAGCGTCGAGCAATTGCGCGCCCGCGCCGAGGAGGGCGTGCGCCAGGCGGGGAAGGTTGACGACCGCGCAGCGCTGCGTCACATGCTCTCGTTGCTGCGCTACGTGCGCGGCGACTACAACGACTCCGGCACCTTCACGCTGGTCAAGAAGGCGCTCGGCAAGGCGCACCGCCCGACCCACTATCTCGCGATCCCGCCGGCCCTTTTCCCGACGGTCATCCAGGGGCTCGGCGCGGCCGGGCTCGCCGACGGCGCGCGCGTCATCGTGGAGAAGCCCTTCGGCCGCGACCTCGCTTCGGCGCGCGAGCTGAACCGCATCGCGCGCTCGGTGTTTCCCGAGGACTCCATCTTCCGCATCGATCACTTCCTCGCCAAGGAAGCGATCATGAACATCCTCTACTTCCGCTTCGCCAACTCGTTCCTCGAGCCGATCTGGAATCGCAACTACGTGGCGAGCGTGCAGATCACGCTCGCCGAGGCGTTCGGCGTCGAAGGGCGGGGCGCCTTCTACGAGACGGCCGGCTGCCTGCGCGACGTGATCGAGAACCACCTGTTCCAGATCGTGGCGCTCCTCGCCATGGAGCCTCCCACCTATCGCGGCTTCGGAGCCGTCCACGGCGAGACGGCGGACATCCTCCAGGCCATGCGCCCGCTCGTCCCGGACGACCTGGTGCGCGGCCAGTACGCGGGCTATTGGAAGGAGCCCGGCGTCGCGAAGCAATCGGACGTCGAGACCTTCTGCGCGCTGAGGCTCTTCATCGATTCGTGGCGCTGGGAAGGCGTGCCGTGGTACCTGCGCTCCGGCAAGGGCCTCGCCGAGACCGCGGCCGAGGTGATCGTGCATTTCAAGGCGCCGCCGCAGCGCCTCTTCGCCGACTCCGCTCCCCGGGACTGCGATTCCAACTATGTCCGCTTCCGCCTCTCGCCCAATTCGGCGATCGCGCTCGCCGCTCGCGTGAAGCGCACCGGCAAGGATTTCGTCGGCGACCAGCGCGAGCTTCTCCTCATCGACGAGCGCCACGGCGAGGAATCGCCCTACGAGCGGCTCCTCGCCGACGCCATGGCGGGCAACGGTGCGCTCTTCACGCGTGAGGATGCGGTCGAGGCGGCGTGGGCGGTGGTGGAACCGGTCCTCGCGAAGCACTCGCGAGCGATCCCGTACCGGCGCGGCACCTGGGGACCGAAGGAAGCCGACGCCCTCATCGCGGCCGACGGCTGCTGGCACAACCCGGTGCCCGACGATGCCGCTCGCGATTGAAGACTACGCGCTGATCGGGGACTGCCACACGGCGGCGCTCGTTGGGCGCGACGGCTCCATCGACTGGCTCTGCCTGCCGCGGTTCGACTCCGGCGCGTGCTTTGCGGCGCTGCTCGGCGGCCCCGAGCACGGCCGCTGGTCGATCGCCTCGAGCGACGCGGTCACGGCCGTGCGGCGCCAGTACCGCGACGACACGTTGATCGTCGAGACCGAATTCGAGACGGCCGGGGGCGCGGTGCGCATCGTGGACTTCATGCCGCTCTCGAGCGGGCGCTGGGACGTGGTGCGCATCGTGGAAGGCCTGCGCGGCACGGTCGCGATGCGCATGGAGCTCGTGATCCGATTCGACTACGGCTCCATCGTGCCGTGGGTCCGGACGGTGGATGACGTGCTGGTCGCGACCGCGGGGCCTCACACGCTGGAGCTTCGCGCGGACGTCCCCGTGCACGGCGAGAACCTGAAGACCGTCGCCGATTTCCGCGTCGATGCGGGCGCGCGCATCACCTTCGCCCTGGACTACCATGCATCGTTCAAGCCCTCGCCCGGGGCCCTCGACTGCGCAAAGGCGCTCGCTGACACTGAACGCGAGTGGCGCGAGTGGTCGGCAACCTGCACCTACCGCGGGCACTGGCGGCGGGCGGTGGTGCGCTCGCTCATCACTCTGAAGGCCCTCACCTTCGGCCCGACCGGCGGGATCGTCGCCGCGCCCACGACGTCGCTTCCGGAAATGCGCGGCGGCGTGCGCAACTGGGACTATCGCTTCTGCTGGCTACGGGATGCGACGTTCACGCTGAACGCGCTCCTCCTCGCCGGCTATCACGACGAGGCGCTCGCCTGGCGCGCATGGCTTTTGCGCGCGGTCGCGGGATCCCCCGAGGACCTGCAGGCGCTCTACACCGTAACGGGCGAACGCCGCGTGGAGGAATACGAGATCGGGTGGCTGCCCGGCTACGGGGGCGCGGCCCCGGTGCGCGTGGGCAACGCCGCATCCAGGCAGTTCCAGCTCGACGTCTACGGCGAAGTGATGGACACCCTGCACCTCGCGCGGGCCGCGGACCTCGCCCCCGAGCCGGCCGCATGGAACATCCAGCGCAAGCTCCTCGAATTCCTGGCGACGCACTGGGAGCATCCCGACGAAGGCATCTGGGAGATTCGCGGCCTGCGCCTGCACTTCACGCACTCCAAGGTCATGGCGTGGGTCGCCTTCGACCGCGCGGTGAAGGACGCGGAAGCGTTCGGCCTCGACGGCCCGGTCGCGCGCTGGCGCGAGCTTCGCGACGCGATCCACGCCCAGGTCTGTGAACGCGGCTACGACCCGAAGCGCAACACGTTCGTGCAGTCCTATGGCTCTTCGCATCTCGACGCGAGCCTGCTGCTCATCCCGCAGGTCGGATTCCTGCCGCCCGACGACCCTCGCGTGCGCGGCACGGTCGCCGCGATCGAGGCGAACCTGGTGACCGACGGGCTGGTGCTGCGCTATTCCACGGCAACGCTCGTCGATGCGCTGCCCGAAGGCGAGGGCACATTCCTGCCGTGCTCCTTCTGGCTCGCCAATTGTCTCGCGCTCCTCGGGCGGCGCGAGGAGGCCGCGGCTCTTTTCGAGCGCCTGCTCGCCCTCGCCAACGACCTGGGGTTGCTGGCCGAGGAATACGACGTGCGGGGCAAACGCATGCTCGGCAACTTTCCCCAGGCGCTCACTCACATGGCTCTCATCAATACCGCGCATCTCCTGTCGATCCCCGAGGGACAAGTGAAGCGTGCCTGCGACGAGGGCGAGCGCCCCGCGACGGCGGCCCGAACACCGTGAGGCCGCGGGTGTCAAATCCGGTGTTCGATGATGTCGTCTTCCTGCTCGACTGCGACAACACGCTCCTCGACAACGACCGCGTGCAGGTCGATCTGCGCGAGCACCTGGCCGCCGAGTTCGGCCCCGCGCAGCGCGACCGCTACTGGACGATCTTCGAGGCGCTGCGCGAGGAGCTCGGCTATGCGGACTATCTCGGCGCCCTGCAGCGCTACCGGATGAGCGTCCTGAGCGATCCGAAAGTCCTGCTGATGTCAGCCTTCCTCATCGACTATCCATTCGCCTCGCGGCTCTATCCGCGGGCGCTGGACGTGGTTTCGCACCTCGCGCGCCTCGGGCGCACCGCGATCCTGTCGGACGGTGACGTGGTGTTCCAGCCGCGCAAGATCCAGCGCTCGGGCCTGTGGGAAGCGGTGGAGGGCCGCGTCCTCATCTACGTCCACAAGGAGCAGATGCTCGACGACGTCGAGAAGCGCTTCCCGGCGCGCCATTACGTAATGGTCGACGACAAGCTGCGCATCCTCGCGGCGATGAAGAAAACCTGGAAGGAGCGGCTCACCACCGTCTTCCCGCGCCAGGGGCATTACGCATTCGACCCGCGGATCGTGGCGAGCTCGCCGCCGGCGGACCTCACCGTCGAGCGCATCGGCGATCTCCTCGATTGCGACGATTCCATTTTCAGGCCGCGCGATCCACGCGCGGCCCAGGAGCAGACGACATGAACGCGACACGCCAGCTGCACGACCTCGGCCAGAGCCTGTGGCTCGACAACATCACGCGCGGGCTACTCGCGAGCGGCACGCTCGCGCGCTACATCAAGGAGCTCGATGTGACCGGGCTCACTTCGAATCCAACCATCTTCGACCTCGCGATCAAGGAGGGCGACGCCTACGACGAGTCGATCCGCGCGAAGACGCGCGCCGGCCAGGCGGGCGAAGCGCTCTTCTTCGAGCTCGCGATGGAAGACCTGGTGCAGGCCGCCGATCTCTTCAGGCCGGTGCACGAGTCCACGGGCGGCGTCGACGGCTGGGTGTCGCTCGAGGTGTCGCCGCTCCT
>JBDTXQ010000248.1:0-4612 GCA_040006115.1 Usitatibacter sp. | reverse complement strand
CCCGGTGCGGTTCGCAACCCGGAAGACGTGGGTGTCGACCGCGATGGTGGGCTCGCCGAAGGCCACGTTCAGCACCACGTTCGCCGTCTTGCGGCCCACGCCGGGCAGCGCCTCGAGCGCCTCGCGCGCCTTCGGCACCTGGCCGCCGTGCTGCTCGAGCAGCAGCTTCGACAGCGCGACGACGTTCTTCGCCTTGGTGCGGTAGAGCCCGATGGTGCGGATGTACTGCTCGAGCCCCTCGACGCCGAGGGCCGCGATCTTCTCCGGCGTATTGGCGACCGGGTAGAGCTTCGCGGTGGCGAGGTTCACGCTCTTGTCGGTGGCCTGCGCCGAGAGCACCACCGCCACCAGCAGCTCGAAGGGCGTCCGGTGCTCGAGCTCGCTTTTCGGGTCGGGCATCGCGGCGGCGAGCCGCTTGAAGAATTCCTCGCGCTTTGCGGGGGTCATTCGTACGCCTCCAGCCGCCTGGCGAGCTCGGCCGCGTCGCGCGCGACCCGGGCATCGCGCAAATCGTGGCGCGCCCGTGAAAGGCTCGCGTCGGGCAGCGCCGCCGTCGGCAGCAGCGAGATGCAATCGACCGGGCACGGCGGGATGCACAGCTCGCACCCCGTGCACCATGAGGCGATCACCGTATGCATGAGCTTCGAGGCGCCGACGATGGCGTCGACCGGGCATGCCTGGATGCATTTGGTGCAGCCGATGCAGATGTCCTCGTCGATCACGGCGACTTGTGGAGGGCGGTACGCGCCATTGGCGGGATTGAGCGGCTTGGGTTCCCGGTCGAGGAGCCGCGCGAGGACGCTCACCACGGCGTCGCCACCCGGGGGACACTGGTTGATGTCCGCGTCGCCCTCGGCGACAGCGCGCGCGTAGGGGCGGCAGCCCGCGTAGCCGCACTGGGTGCATTGCGTCTGCGGGAGGAGGGCGTCGATGCGCCGGGCGAGATCGTCAATCTTCAAGGTCGCGGTCCGAGAGCGAAGTGTAGGCGAGGCCCGCCTCCCGCGCGATGCCCGCATGGCTCACGCGCCCCTTCCACACGAGGACGGCCGCGCGCAGCGCCGGGTTCTCGCGCACCGCGCGCGCGATGCCCTTCGCGGCAAGCTCGCGCGCATAGGGCAGGAGTGCCGCGGAGAGGGCCGCGGCGGCCTCCGCCGGATGAGCCGAGGGCATGTTCTCGACGCAGTAATGGATCACGCCTTCCTCCACGAACGTGGGCTCGGCATGGGTGGTCGGCCGCGAGGTCTCGGCGACGCCGCCCGCGTCGATGGCGATGTCGACGATCATCGAGCCGGGCTTCATGCGCGCGACCAGCGCGCGCGGCAGGAGCTTGGGCGTGGGCGACCCGGGGACGAACGCGGCACCGACGACCAGGTCGGCCCCGAGCGCCGCGCTCTCGATCGCCGCGGGCGTGGCGCTCGCGCGGCGCAGCACCGTGACGCTCGCCCCGCGCTCGAGCGCCGCGCGCTCCGCCGCGCGCCCGGCATGGCCCGCGCCCAGCACCAGCACGCGCCTCGGCGCGTGTCCGAGATGGCGCGCGCCTGCCTCGATCGCCATGCGCCCCGCGATCACCGACATCGGCGCGAGCAGCGGAAAGCCGCCCGACGCGTCGCGCACCATCTCGGCGGCGATCGCGGTGATGCCGCTCGCCGCCACCGCGCGCGCGCGCTCGGGCTCCGTCGGCAGGTGGTGGAAGCAGAAGAGCGCCTGCCCCGCGCGAAGGCTGCCGTAGTCGGCTTCCTGGACCTCCTTCACCTTGACGATGAGCTCGGCATCCCAGGCCTCGTGCGGCGCGACGATGAGCGCGCCCGCGTCGAGATAGGACGCGTCGAGCTGCCCGATGCCGCCGGCCGCGCCCGACGCGACGCGGATCTCGTGCCCATCGCGCGCGAGTATCGCAACGTGATCCGGCAGGAGCGCCACTCGCAGCTCGCCGGGCTTGGTCTCGCGCGGGATGCCGATCCTCATCGCCGCGGCTCGCGGAATAGGCGGCGGCAGGGCCGTGTTACCCCATCACCGGGCGCGCGTCCGCGTGTCCCCACCGGGAGGATGCAATGAGGGAGAATCAAGGGCAGGGCATTACGCGGTTTCTCGTGGCTCTTGGCGTGTCGCTCGTGCTGGCCGCCTGCGGCGGCGGGGGCGGGGGCGGCAGCTCGACGGCGAAAGTCTTCAGGAGCGTCGCCCTCAACGGCGCCCAGGAAAATCCCGCGGTCACCACCGCGGCCACCGGCTCCGGCATCCTCATCATCGACGCCGAGAGCGGAGACGTCTCGGGATCCATCAACACGTTCGGCATCACCGGCAGCGCCGCGCACATCCACACTGGCACGGTGGGGGCGAATGGCCCGGTCATCATCCCGTTGACGCAGACCTCGACCGGCGTCTGGAGTGTTTCGGACGGCGCCAAGCTCACCTCCGAGCAGCTCGACGCGATGCGCGCCGGGACGCTCTACGTGAACGTGCACACCGCCGCCAATCCCGGCGGCGAGATCCGCGGGCAGGTCGGCCGCCAGGTTTACTACGCGACCATGCTGGGCGCGCAGGAAGTGCCCGCCAACGCCTCGCAGGCGAGCGGGACCGGCGTCTACGTTTTCGATCCCGACACGAAGACCTTGTCCGGCACCGTGACGACCACCGTGACGGGTACCGTGGCGCACATGCATACCGCCGCGATCGGTGTCGCGGCCGGCGTAACGTTCCCCTTCACCGGCGGCCCCGGCACGTGGACATTGCCCGCCACCGTGCTCACCGATGCCCAGGTCACCTCGCTGCAGTCCGGGAATTTCTATGCCAACGTGCATAGCGCCGCGTTCCCCGGGGGCGAAGTGCGTGGCCAGCTCTACCTGCCCGCGAAATTCGCGAACCTCACCGGCGCCCAGGAGGCGCCCGTCAACAGCTCCGCTGCGAGCGGCATCGGCTGGCTCTCGGTGAATCCCTTCACCAAGGCCGTCGCCGCGCGCACCGAGACGACGGGCATCACCGCGACCAATGCACACGCGCACAATGCCGCGACCGGCGTGGCAGGGCCGGTGGTCATCCCGCAGACGCAAACGTCGCCGGGCGTCTGGACCAGCGCGCCCGCCGCCACCCTGACCGACGCGCTCCTTATCGCTTTCATGAAGAACGAGCTGTATCTGAACGTGCATTCGGCGGCATTCCCCGGCGGCGAGATTCGCGGTCAGCTGGTGTTCGGCCAGTAGCTAGCGGCGCAACGCGCGGCGGGCCTGGGCGATGAGCTCGGGCCCGCGATAGACGAAGCCGGTGTAGACCTGCACGAGGCTCGCACCCGCGGCGATCTTCGCGTGGGCGTCGGCTCCGGTCATGATGCCGCCCACGCCGACCAACGCGACCTTGCCGCCCAGCGCGGCGTGCAGCTTGCGCAAGACCTCGGTCGAACGCGCGAGGAGCGGCCGCCCGCTCAAGCCGCCCATCTCGCCCGCGTGCCTGTGGCCCGCGATCTCGTCGCGCGCGACGGTGGTATTGGTGGCGATGAGGCCGTCCACCGCATGCTTGGTGGCGAGGGCGGCGATCGCCTCGATCTGGCCGTCGTCCAGATCGGGGGCGACCTTCACCAGCAGCGGCTTCGCTTTGCCACCCTTCGCGAGCGAAGCGCGCCGCGCCATCAGCGTCCCGAGCAGCTCGTCCAGCTTCTCGCTCGATTGCAGCTCGCGCAGGCTCTTCGTGTTGGGCGAGGAGATGTTGACGGTGACGTAGGTCGCGCGCGCGTACACCGCATCGAGGCAGGCCACGTAGTCGTCGGCGGCGCGCTCGAGCGGCGTGTCGAAGTTCTTGCCGATGTTGATGCCGAGCACGCCGCGGAAGCTTGCGCGCTCGACGTTGGCGAGGAGCTTCTCGAGCCCGCCGTTGTTGAACCCGAGGCGGTTGATGATCGCCTCGTGCTCGGTGAGGCGGAACATGCGCGGCTTGGCATTGCCCGGCTGCGGCCTGGGTGTCACCGTGCCGATCTCGATGAAGCCGAAGCCGAGCGCGGCGAGGGCGTCGATGTATTCGCCGTTCTTGTCGAGCCCCGCGGCGAGCCCGACGGGATTGGGAAACTCGATGCCCATCACCTTGCGCGATTCGCTCGCGTCGGCGCCCGCGCCGAGCAGCGCCGCGCCCGGCCCGAGCGCGGCGAGCGATTTCAACGTGAGATCGTGGGCGACTTCGGGATCGAGCTTGAAAAGGGCGCCGCGGGCGAGGCGATACAGCATCAAGCCAGGCGTTTCCACTCGCCCCGTGACAGGCCCTCGATCGGCTTGAACTGGTTCTTGTAGCTCATCTTGCGGCTCTGCGAGATCCAGTAGCCGAGATACACGTAGGCGAGCCCGCGGCGCTTCGCCTCCTGGATCTGCCAGAGGATGTTGTAGGTGCCGAACGAGGCGCGCGGCACCAGCGGGTCGAAGAACGTGTAGACCGACGAGAGCCCGTCGGCGAGCTCGTCCACGATCGACACCATGCGCAGCTCGCCGCCCTCGCGGAACTCGATGAGGCGCGTCGCGACGTTGGACTGCAGCAGGAAGTGCGCGTATTGCTCGCGGCTGTCGTGGTCCATGCCGCCGCCGCGGTGGCGCTCGCTCTGGTAGAGGCGATAGAGCGCGTAGTGCTCGGCGTTGAA
>JBDTXQ010000247.1:0-4623 GCA_040006115.1 Usitatibacter sp. | reverse complement strand
GAGCGCGGTGCGCGAGAGCGACCTGGTGGCGCGCCTGGGCGGCGACGAGTTCGTGATCCTCATCGAGGAGCACCGCGGCCCCGAGGAGGTGATGATCGTCGCGCAGAAGGTGCTCACGTTCCTCGAGCGCCCGGTGCTGCTCGACTGGCGCGAGGTGAAGGTCTCCGGGAGCGTCGGCATCGCGAGCTTCCCCGACGACGGCGAGGAAGTCGAGGCGCTCATGAAGAACGCCGACACTGCCATGTACCAGGCGAAGGAGCGCGGCCGCAACAATTTCCAGTTCTACTCCACGGAGCTGAATCGCATCACGATCGAGCGCGCGCAGCTCGAGAAGCGCGTGCGCCGCGGCCTCGAGAACCACGAGTTCTTCCTGCAGTACCAGCCGGAGGTCGAGCTCGCCACCGGCAAGATGAAGGCGGTCGAGGCGCTGCTGCGCTGGAGGGACCCCGACAGCGGCGTCGTGATGCCCGCGCAATTCCTGCCGCTCGCGGAGGAGAACGGCAGCATCATCGAGATCGGCCAATGGGTGATGGAGCGCGCCCTCGCCGACCTCGCCGCGTGGCGGGAGCAGGGCGCGGACGTGACGCTCTGCGTGAACATCTCGGCGCGCCAGCTGCAGCACCACGGGATCGTCGACGAGCTGGAGGCTTCGCTCACCGCCCACGGCGTCCCCGCCTCGCGCGTGCGCCTCGAGATCCCGGAGCCCGCCCTCATGCAGGATTCCGGCTCCGCGGATCGCACGGTGCGCGCGCTGCAGACGCTCGGCGTGCAGGTCGCGATCGACGACTTCGGCACCGGCTATTCGTCGCTGGGCCTGGTGCGCGGATTCGCGGTGCACGCCGTCAAGATCGACAGGTCGCTGGTGAGCGGCTGCATCAACAAGCGCGAGTGCGCGGCGATCGTGGGCGCCGTCGGGGCGATGGCGAAAAGCCTCGGCCTCACCGTCATCGCGAGCGGCGTCGAGACCGAGGAGGAAAAGAACCTCGTGGCCTGCCTCGGATGCGACCGCGCGCAGGGCAACTTCCTCGGCGCGCCCGTCGAGTGGGCCGGGATCGCGGCACTCGCAGGCGCCGCCGTTCCCACGGAATAGAAAATCTTCACGCCATCGAAGCGATCACCATCGCGGTCGCGGCGGTCACTTTTTTCGCGAAGGCGATGTCGATGAACTCGTTGGGGCCGTGGGCGTTGGACTTGGGCCCGAGGACGCCGGTCACGAGGAGCTGCGCCGAGGCAAACTTCGCGTTCAGCATGCTCATGAAGGGGATGGTGCCGCCTTCGCCCATGTAGGCCGCGGGCTTGCCGAAGAGCGAGCCCGACGCGCGGTCGAGGGCCTCGGCGAGCCACGGCGCCGTGGCGGGAGCGTTCCATCCGGTCGCCGCGGAGTCGTGGCGGAAATCGACCGCCGCGGAGTACGGCGGATCGCTCTCGAGGATCTCCTTCATCGCACGCGCCGCGCGCTCGCCCTCGATGAGCGGCGGCAGGCGTAGCGAAAGCTTGAGCGACGTGTACGGGCGCTGCACGTTGCCCGCGGACTCGAGGGGCGGCAATCCGTCGGCGCCGGTGACCGCCAGGGCCGCGCGCCAGGTGCGATTGAGGATGAGCTCGACCGGATCCTTGCTCACGGGCTCGGCGAAGAGCCGCGCCGTGCCTTGCTGGTCGTCGCAGCAACCGGCCCACGGAAAGCGCTTCCACAGCGTGTCGCCCAGGATCTGCGCGGCCTCGCGCGCTTGCTCGATGCGCTCGGCCGGGATCTCGCAGGCGAATTGCGCGGGCTTCACGACGCCGGTGCGCGAATCGTCGAGGCGGTCGAGCAGCTGGCGCGCGATGCGGAAGGACGACGGCACCACGCCGCCCGCGTCGCCAGAGTGCACGCCCTCGGTAAGGACGTCGACGCGCAGTGTGCCGTTCACCAGGCCGCGCAGCGACGTCGTGGCCCAGAGCTGGTCGTAGTTGCCGGCGCCCGAATCGAGCGCGACCACGAGCCCCACGTCGCCCATGCGCGGCGCCAACGCGTCCAGATAGGCGGGAAGGTCGTAGCTGCCGCTCTCCTCGCAGGTCTCGATGAGACCCAGGCAGCGGGGACGCGCGACGCCTTCCGCATCGAGCGCCACGATCGCGGAGAGCGCGGCGAAGACCGCGTAGCCGTCGTCGGCGCCGCCGCGCCCGTAGAGACGCCCCTCCTCGATCACCGGCGTCCACGGACCCAGGCCCGCGCGCCATCCCGTCATCTCGGGCTGCTTGTCGAGGTGGCCGTAAAGGACGACCGATTTCGGCGACGCGCCGGCGCCTTTCGCGGGGATGTCGAAAAAGAGCACCGGCGTGCGGCCTTCGAGGCGAACCACCTCGAGCGTCATGCCTTGCACTGCCTGGCGCTTCATCCATGCGAACGCCTGCTGGACCGCCGCCTCGATGTGGCCGTGCTCGCGCCACTTCGGATCGAAGTGCGGGCTCTTGGCCGGAAGGCGCACATATTCGACGAGCTGCGCCACGATGTCTTCGTCCCAGTGGCGCGCGATGCGGATGGCGAGGGCGGTCGCGTCATAGGCGGGCGGGGTGAGGGGTTGGCGTGCGGTCATGGCTGCGGCACTCGATGGGGGCTGATGCCTCTATTTTAGTATGCTGGGGCCATGATCATTCCCTGGTTCGAGATCTTCATCGGGTCGTACCTGCTGTGGGTGCTGGCCGCATGCGCGACGCTCCTCATGGAGCGGCGCTCCCCGACGGCGACCCTCGCGTGGATTTTCGCCTTCATCGCGATCCCCGTCGTGTCCGGCTTCTACTACATCCTCTTCGGCCCGCGGCGGCTGCAGCGCAAGCGCCGGCGCTACGGCGTGGCGCGCGGCAGCGTGCGCGGCGGCTTCATGCGCGAAGCGGGGCCCTCGCGACTCGAGCTGCCGCGCGACGCCGTCGGCCTCGCGGCCGTCGCGCGCCGCCTCGACCAGGGCGAGCCCACCTTCGCCTCCGCGGTGAAGCTCCTCGACGACGGCGACCAGTGCATGCAGGCCCTCGAAGCGAAGATTCTCGAGAGCAAGCACCACGTGCACATGGAGTACTACATCTGGGAGCCCGACCACGTGGGCACGCGTTTCCGCGACATCCTCGCCGAAGCGGCGAAGCGCGGCGTGGAGGTGCGCATCCTCCACGACGACCTCGGCTCGCCCAATCTCAACGACGCGTTCTGGGCCCCGCTTCGCGACGCGGGCGGCGAGGTGCTGATCTTCAACCAGGTGCGCTTCAGGCTCACCCGCTGGCACCTCGGCAACTTCCGCACGCACCGCAAGATCGCGATATGCGACGGGCTCGCGGGCTTCCTCGGCGGCATCAACCTGCACGACCCGGCGACGCCCGCGCGCTCGGGAAAGAACGCGTGGCGCGACCAGCACTGCCGCGTCGACGGCGAGCCTACGCACCGGCTGCAGCAGCTCTTCCTGGAGAACTGGTTCTATTCGGGCGGAACCCTCAAGCTGAATGCCGAAGCCTCTCCGAAATACTTCCCGCCGGCGCGGGTCGGCAAGGGCATCCCGATGCAGATCATCGCCTCGGGCCCCGATGACCTGAACGCGCCGATGCACGCTTACTTTCTCGCTGCGCTCTCCACCGCGCGCGAGCGCGTGCTGATCCAGACTCCGTACCTCATTCCCGACGAGCCGCTCGAGACGGCGCTGCGCATCGCGGACTTGCGCGGCGTGGACGTGCAGGTGATCGTGCCGAAGCAGGGCGATTCCAGGATCGTCACCGCGGCCTCGCACACCTACTGCGAGTCGTTGAGCAAGGCGGGCATCAAGGTCTTCGAGTACGGGCCGCCGATGTTGCACGCGAAGACCATGGTGATCGACGAGACGGTCGGCGTGGTCGGCACCGCCAACCTCGACAACCGCAGCTTCCGCCTCAATTTCGAAGTCTGCGCCGCGTTCTACGACAAGGACGTGATCGCGCGCCTCGCCAAGCGCTTCGAGGGCGACCGCGAGGCGTGCAAGCCCTTCTCGCCGCGCAAGCGCAGCGAGAAGATCACCGCGTTGCTCGAATCGATCGCGCGGCTGACTTCCCCGGTCCTCTAGAAAGTGGTGTCAGGTACGACTTTTTAAGTTGTACCTGACACGACTTTTCGCGCCTTTTCGGTGAATTACCTGGGCGGCGCGGGCGGCGGCAGCGGCCGGTAGGGCTTCGGGTACGCGGCCACGGAGAGATTGCCGTCGCGGTCGTACGCCTGCAGCCCGAACTGGAAGTTGTCCTTGGAGATCCCGACCAGCGTCTCGCGCGCGACGTCGCCCACGTCGCGGAAATGCTCCCAGTCGGCGGCCGTGGTCGCGCGCCACACGATGCGGTAGCCGGCCACGTCGGGCTCGGGGTTCTTCTTCCAGCGAAGGGTCGTGTCGGCCTCGAGGCGGATGTTCTCCATCTCGACCTCGCGCGGCACCGAGGGGCCGAGCGCGAGGGCGGCGAGCGCGGCCCCGTTCACGCGCGCCACGTCGGCCACGTAGGCGAAGTCCACGAACTCCGGCAGGTCGCCGAACTGGACGCCGTCCACCATGCGCACGTCCTGGTGCTGGTGGCGCCAGTCCTCGGCGGGCTCGGTGAAGCGCAGCGCCGCGTAGCCCGCGTCGAGGAACGGGAAATGGTCGC
>JBDTXQ010000246.1:0-4646 GCA_040006115.1 Usitatibacter sp. | reverse complement strand
CCGGCTCATCGAGCGGCGGATCGGTGTCGGGCGGGCACGCCAGGCTGGTGACGCCGCCCGCGGCGGCCGCCTGCATTTCCGATTCGAGCGTCGCCTTGTATTCGAAGCCGGGCTCGCGCAGCCGCGCGGAGAGGTCGACCAGGCCCGGGCAGGCGATCAGGCCCTTCGCGTCGATGGTTTCATCGGCGCGAAAGCCGTCGGGCGCATCGTCGAGCGCGACGATCTTGCCGTCGTGGATGAAGATGGACCCCGCCTTGTCGCGCTTCGAAGCGGGATCGACGACCTGCGCGCCCGCGATCTCGATCCTCATTGCGACCCCAGCATCGACATCACCGCCATGCGCACCGCGATGCCGAAGGTCACCTGCGGAAGGATCACGCTCTGGCGCCCGTCGGCCACCGGCGAGTCGATCTCGACGCCGCGGTTCATCGGGCCCGGATGCATCACGATCGCGTCGGGCTTCGCGCGCGCGAGCTTCTCCGCGGTGAGCCCGTAGCATTTGAAGAACTCGCCGGCGGACGGCAGCAGCGCGCCGTTCATGCGCTCATTCTGCAGGCGCAGCATGATCACAACGTCGCAGTCCTTGATGCCCTCGGCCATGTCGTGGAACACGCGCACGCCGAGCCGCTCGACCGCCGCGGGGATGAGCGTCTTCGGGCCGATCACGCGCAGGTCCGGCACGCCGAGGGTCTTCAACGCATGGATCTGCGAGCGAGCGACGCGCGAGTGCGTCACATCCCCCACGATGGCCACCGCGAGCGCGGAGAAATCCCGCTTGTAATGGCGGATGGTGTACATGTCGAGCAGCCCCTGGGTCGGATGGGCGTGACGCCCGTCGCCCGCGTTGATCACCGCGATGCCGGGCTTCACATGGCGCGCGATGAGGTGCGGCGCGCCCGATTGCGAGTGGCGCACGATGAACATGTCGGCGTCCATCGCCTGCAGGTTGAAGACCGTGTCGAGGAGCGTCTCGCCCTTGGAGGTCGACGAGGCGCCGACGTTCAGGTTGATCACGTCGGCCGAAAGGCGCTTCGCCGCGATCTCGAAGGTGGTGCGCGTGCGCGTCGAGCTCTCGAAGAAGACGTTGAAGATCGACTTGCCCCGCAAGATCGGGACCTTCTTCACCTCGCGCTCGGAGACCGAGACGAACTGGTCGGCGGTGTCGAGGATGTGGCGAATCAGCTCCGCCGGCAGCCCCTCGGTGGTGAGCAGGTGTTTCAGGCGCCCGTCGGAACCCACCTGCACGCTCGCCTTGCTGCGCATGCTCATGGGCGCCGCACCGCCGCGAGCCGCAGCTTGCCGTTTTCGTTGGAGAGCACCAGGTCCTCGTCGGCGCCCAGATCGACCGACGCGCCGAGGAAGTCGGGCGAAAGCGGGAGCTCGCGACCGCCGCGATCGACGAGAGCCGCGAGGCGCACCGCGCGCGGGCGGCCGAAGTCGAAGAGCTCGTTCAGCGCCGCGCGGATGGTGCGCCCGGTATGCACCACGTCATCCACCAGGACGATCTCGCGGCCGTCGACGGGAAAGGGGATCTGGCTGCGCCGCGACTCGCGGTGAAGGCCGATGCGGCCGAAGTCGTCGCGGTGCAGCGTGACGGCGAGCAGCCCCAGCGGCGCGGAGATGGCGAGCGCGCGATGAAGGCGCTCCGCGACCCAGGCGCCGCCGGTATAGATGCCCACCAGCGCCGCGTCGGGCGCGATGCGTCCGCGCATCGCCTCGGCCATCGAGAGCACGAGCGCCTCGGGGTCAGGAAGCGACATGGGCGCGGCTCTGTAGCTGGTCGAGATAGCTCTGCAGGATGATGGTGGCGGCGAGCGCGTCGACGTCGGTCTTGCGCGGCGCGCGCGTGCGCGTCCCGCGAAGCTCGGCTTCCGCGGTCGCCGAAGTGAGCGTCTCGTCCACCATCACCACGGGGACCTTGTAGCGCGCGGCGAGGCGGCGCGCGAACTTCTCCGCGAGCTTCGCCACCGCGTGCTCGCTTCCGTCGGAGTGGTGCGGCTGCCCCACCACGAAGGCGACCGGGTGCCATTCGGCCACGATTCGGTCGACCTCGGCGAGGCGCTTCTCGTTGGCCTCGGCTTCGATGGCGCCGAGCGGATTGGCAATGCGGGTGGAGGTCTCCCCCACCGCGAGCCCGATGCGCTTGGCGCCGAAGTCGAATCCGATGAGCGTGCCGGAGACGGCTGCGGCGGCGTCCCTCACGCGTGCCCCGCCTCCTCGGAAAGGTTGGCCGTGCTCACGCCGAGGGCTCGCATCGCCGCCTCGTAACGCGCCTCCGGGGCCACGTCGAAGATGAGGTCGAGGTTCGCGGCAACCGTGAGCCACCCGTTGCGCGAGATCTCGTCCTCGAGCTGGCCCGGCGCCCAGCCCGCGTAGCCTAGGGCCACCAGCTGCTGGCGCGGACCGCCTCCGGCCGCCATCGCCTCGAGGATATCGCGCGACGTGGTGAGCCCGATCTCGCCCACCGGCAGCGTCGACTTCCACGCGCCCACCGGGCGGTGCAGGACGAATCCATGGTCGAATTGGACCGGGCCCCCGAAAAACACCGGCTCCGCGGCGAGCGCGCCATCCTCGAGCGGGATCTCGACCTGCTTGAAGAGCGCGGCGAGGGTGACCTCGATCGGGCGGTTCACGACGATGCCCAGGGCGCCACGCTCGTTGTGCTCGCAGACGAAAGTGAGTGTGCGGGAAAAATTCGGGTCCGACATCGCCGGCATGGCGATGAGGAAGTGGCTGGTAAGGTTGATCGTTTGCATGGGCCACCGGTCGCGTATTTTAGCGCTTCGCGGGGTTTGGCTCAAATGCACCCCCGGAGGTTCCGCGCTTGACCGCCTACGACTCGGCCCTGCACTGGTTTCGACGCGACCTGCGCGACGACGACAACGCAGGCCTGTACTACGCTCTCGCATCCGCGAGGCGCGTGCATTGCGCGTTCGTGTTCGACCGCGAGATCCTCGATCGCCTGCCCACGCGTGCCGACCGGCGCGTGGAGTTCATCCACGCGAGCGTGGCCGAGCTGCGTGCGTCCCTGCGCGCGAAGGGGGGAGAGCTCATCGTGCTGCACGACGCGGCACGCGCCGCGATCCCCGCCCTCGCGAGGCGGCTCGGAGTCGATGCGGTGTTCGCCAACGGCGACTACGAGCCCGAGGCGATCGCCCGTGACGACGCGGTGCGAACCGCGCTGCAGGCCGATGGCCGGCGCTTGCACCTCGCCAAGGACCACGCGGTGTTCGAGAAGGACGAGGTCCTTACCCAGGCGGGAAAGCCCTACACCGTCTTCACGCCATACCGGAATGCGTGGCTCGCGAAGCTCACGTCGTACTACCTCAAGGCATACCCGGTCGCCGCCCACGTCGGGCGCCTCGCCCCCGCGATCGAGGAGCATGCGATGCCGTCCCTCGCGGACATCGGATTCGAGATGGCCGGTCTAGCCGAGCTGGGAATCGCGGCCGGCACGGCGGGCGCCCGCGCGCTCCTCGCCGATTTCGCGACGCGCATCTCGCGCTACGCCGGCGCGCGCGATTTCCCAGGGGTAAAGGGCGTCTCGTATCTTTCGGTCCACAATCGTTTCGGCACGGTTTCGATTCGCGAGCTCGCCCGGCTCGCGGCGGCGCGCAAGGGCGAGGGCGCGCTCACCTGGCTCTCGGAGCTCATCTGGCGTGACTTCTACTTCCAGATCCTGTGGCATTACCCCGGCGTCGCGACGTGCGCGTTCCGGACCGAGTACGAATCGCTCGACTGGCCCGGCGGCGAGGCGCTGTTCGCGGCTTGGCGGGAGGCCCGCACCGGCTTTCCCCTGGTCGATGCCGCGATGCGCCAGTTGAACCGCACGGGCTACATGCACAACCGCCTGCGCATGGTGGCGGCCTCGTTCCTGGCGAAGGACCTGCTCGTCGACTGGCGGCGCGGCGAGCGCTACTTCGCCGAGAAGCTCATCGATTTCGACCTGGCCGCAAACAACGGCGGCTGGCAGTGGGCCGCCTCGACCGGCTGCGACGCGCAGCCCTACTTCCGCATCTTCAACCCGGTCGCCCAGTCGCGGAAGTTCGATCCGCGTGGCGCCTTCATTCGCCGCTACGTGCCGGAGCTGGCGCGCCTGCCGGACGAGTCCATCCACGAGCCGTGGACGCTATCGGCGCTCGCGCAGCGGCAGGCGGGTTGCGTCATCGGGCGCGATTATCCTGCCCCGGTGGTCGATCACGCAGTGCAGCGCGTGAAAGCCCTCGCCCTCTACAGGCGCGGCTAGGCGCCGCCTCATTCGGCGAACACCTGGTCGCCCTTGGTGAAGGTCCAGGTCCGCGTGATGTGCAGGATGTCGGTGTCCTTGCGGATGTTGTCCGGAAAGCGCTCGTAGGGTGCCGACAGCCGCACGATGCGGATCGCGGCCTGGTCGAGGAACTTGTGCCCCGACGATCGGTTCACCTCGACCGACTCGACCTCGCCGTCGGACTTGATCGCGACGGTGAGCTGCAGCGAGGCGTAGATGCGGCGCGCCTTCGCCTCCTCGGGATAGTTGAGATTGCCGACGCGCTCGATCTTCTGGCGCCAGTTGTCGATGTAGTGCGCGAACCGGTATTCGGAGGTGCGCGCCCCGATGAACTTGCGCTTCGGGCGCTCCTGGTAGGCCTGGTGCTCGCGCGCGATCT
>JBDTXQ010000245.1:0-4658 GCA_040006115.1 Usitatibacter sp. | reverse complement strand
CATCATCACCATCCCGATCCAGACGCACGCGGTCAAGCTCAACATGCCGGTCGGCACTCCACCGCCGCCCCTCGAGCCGCCCGTGGTGATCACGATCGAGGTCGACTTCGACGGCACCATCCTCTGGAACGGCGAGCAGGTCGATCGGCCGACGCTCGACGCCAAGTTCCGCAGCGCCGCCGTGCAGCCGGTGCAGCCGGAGTTCCACCTGCGCCCCAACAAGCTCGTTACCTACAAGCACGTCGCCCATGTGATGGCCGCGGCGCAGCGCGATGGCATCACCAAGATCGGCCTGATCGGCGCCGAGCAGTTCCTAGACTAGGAGAAGTGCCATGAGAGTTCACCGCCTGCACGCGGTCCTGTGCGCCGCCCTCTTGGCCGGCACCGCCGCCGGATTCGACGCCAGGGGCGAAGGTGTACGCCCGGAGGTCGGCAAGCCGTTGCAGGCCGCGCAGGCCCTGGTGAAGGCGCGCAAGGGCCGCGAAGCCATGGCGGAGATCGCCAAGGCCGAGGCGGTGCCTAACCGGACCGCCTACGAGAACCAGGTAATCGCCCAGATGAAGGCCGCCGCATCGTCCGGTTCGGGCGACAACGATGCCACCATCAGGAACAACGAGGCGTTGCTCTCATCGGGCAAGGTCTCGGGGCGCGAAGCCGTCGCGCTGGTGCAGGGCATCGCCGTCGCGCACTACAACAAGAAGGAATACGGCGAAGCGGCCCGTTGGACGCAGCGCTACTTCAAGGAGGGCGGCAACGATCCCGCCATGCGCTCGGTGCTGCTGCAGAGCTACTACCTCGGCAACGACTGCTCCTCCGTGAACAAGATGCTCGCCGGCGCGGGCGAGGACCGCCGGGCCTCCGAGGAAGAGCTGCAGATCCTTGCCAACTGCTACCTGCGCCAGAAGGACACCGGTGGCTACGTGAGCGCGATCGAGAAGCTCGTCGTCCACTACCCGAAGAAGGAGTACTGGACCGACCTTCTCTCGCGCGTGCAGAAGAAGCCGGGCTTCTCGGACCGCCTCGGCGTAAACGTCTATCGCCTGCGCCTCGCCACCGGCAACCTCACCAGCACCAACGACTATCTCGAGATGGCGCAGCTCGCGCTGCAGGCGGACGTGCCCGCGGAGGCGAAGGTCATCGTCGACAGGGGCTACGAAGTGAAGGCGCTCGGCCAGGGACCGGAGGCGAGCCGCCACCAGCGCCTGCGCGACCTGGTGATGAAGGACCTCGCCAAATCGCAGAAGAACCGCGACAAGGATGAGCGCGAAGCGCTCGCCGCCAAGGACGGCAACGACCTCGTGAAGGTGGGTCTCAACTACGTGTACGAAGGCAAGACCGAGAAGGGCCTCGCGCTCATCGAGCAGGGCATCAAGAAGGGGGGCCTCAAGCGCCCCGACGACGCGAAGCTGCGCCTGGGCGAAGCGCAGATCTACGCCGGCCACAAGGCGAAGGGCGTGCAGACGCTGAAGACCGTGCAGGGCAGCGACGGCACCGCCGATATCGCGCGGCTCTGGATCCTGAACTCTCGCGTGTGATGGGATAATCCCTCCAGCCCCGATTCGAGGGCATCGGGAGGGGCGCATGCCTGAGCTGGCGGCGGGCGGAGAGCTGACTACGGGGGCCTCGCGATCGTGGTAGCGGCCCTCGCGCTGCAAGTGATGCGCGGGAGGGCCGCGTGAGGCGCGTTCGGACCGACATCCTCGTGCTCGGCGCGGGCGGGGCGGGGCTCTTCGCCGCGCTGCACGCGAAGCGCCGCGATCCAGCGCTTTCGGTCACCATCGCGGTGAAGGGGCTCCTGGGCAAATGCGGCTGCACGCGCATGGTCCAGGGCGGATACAACGTAGCCCTCGCCCCGGGAGACTCGGTCGAGCGCCACTTCATGGACACGATCGAGGGCGGCAAGTGGCTCCCCGACCAGGACCTCGCGTGGACGCTCGTCACCAAGGCGATCGAGCGCATCCACGAGCTGGAGAACGAGCTCGGCTGCTTCTTCGACAGGAACCCCGACGGCACCGTGCACCAGAAGGCGTTCGCGGGGCAGACCTTCGACCGCACCGTCCACAAGGGCGATCTCACCGGCATCGAGATCATCAACCGCCTCGCCGAGCAGGTGTGGGTCGCGGGCGTGGATCGCCTCGAAGAGCATCGCGCAGTCGACCTCGTGAAGTCCGACGACGGCGCCATCGCGGGCGTCGTGATGATCGACATGCGCGCGGGCGATTTCGTGCTCGTGCAGGCGAAGTGCGTGCTCCTCGCCACCGGTGGCGGGCCGACAATGTACCGCTTCCACACGCCCTCGGGCGACAAGAGTTGCGACGGCCTCGCGATGGCGCTGCGCGCGGGGCTCACGCTGCGCGACATGGAGATGGTGCAATTCCATCCGACGGGCTTGCTTGCCGGGCCCGGCACGCGCATGACTGGCACCGTGCTCGAGGAGGGTCTGCGCGGAGCGGGCGGCCACCTGCTGAACGGCGCGAACGAGCGCTTCATGGAGAAGTACGACTCGCGCGGCGAGCGCGCGACGCGCGACGTGGTCTCGCGCGCGATCTTCGCCGAGATGCGTGCCGGCCGCGCAACGCCTAACGGCGGGGTGTATTTGTCGATGGGCCACCTCGGGCGGGACTTGGTGCGCGCGCAATTCAAGGGCATGGTCGAGCGCTGCGACGATTGCGGCTTCGACCTCGCGGGGGGCCTGGTCGAGGTGGTGCCCACGGCGCATTACATGATGGGCGGCGTGGAGTTCGCGGCCGACGGGCGCACCGCCATGCTGGGGCTGTTCGCCGCGGGCGAGGACACGGGCGGCGTGCACGGCGCCAATCGCCTCGGCGGGAACGGCGTCGCCAACTCCACGGTGTTCGGCGCCATTGCGGGCGACGCGATGGCCGAGTGGACAGCGCGCGAAGGCGAATGGCGGGAGCCTGCCGCGGGCGCGCTGGAAGAGGCCGAGGCCGCGGCGCGCCGGCCCGTTTCCCGGCCCGCCGGAGGCATCGAGGAGATCCGCGAGGCGCTCTACGGCGTGATGTGGGACGACGTCGGCATCCTGCGCGACGCGGCGGGCCTCGCCCGCGCCCGCTCGCGACTCGCCGAGCTGCACGCGCGCCTCATGGAAACCGGCGTCTCGGGGACCGACCTTCGCTACAATCTCACATGGCACGATTGGCTCAACCTGGAGAGCTTGATCGAAGTGAGCGCGGCGATCTGCACGGCGGCTACGGCGCGCGAGGAATCGCGCGGCGCGCACTTTCGCGAGGACTTCCCACGGACGGGAGATCTCGCGGCCTCGGCGTATTCGAGGATCCGGCGCAACGCGGCGAATCTCCATGAGGCATTCTTCGAGCCCGTGCGATTCACCCGGGTGCGCCCCGGCCAATCCCTGATTCCCGCATGAGCGCGGCGAACATTTCCGTGGCGGAGCTCGAGCGCGCGATGGCGGCGGCGCTCCGCGCGAGCGGCGCGAGCGGCGCCATGGCGCAGGCGACGGCGCGCGCCCTGGCTGCGGCGGAGATGGACGGCATCGCCTCACACGGCGCCTCGCGCATTCCGCAGTACTGCGGTCACCTGAAGAACGGCCGCGCCACGGGCGGCGCCGTTCCCGTGGTCGTGCGCGACTCGAAGGGCGCGGCGCTGGTCGACGCGCGCCAGGGTCTCGCTTTCGAGGCGTGCGGCCTCGCGGTGCGTGAAGCGATCCGCCGCGCGCGTGAATTCGGAGTCGCCTACGTCGCGGTCACCAACAGCAACCATTTCGGCGTCGCCGGCTTTCACATCGAGGCGATCGCGCAGGTGGGCCTCGTGGGGCTCGGCTTCGGCAACTCGCCCGCCGCGATGCCCGCGTGGGGCGGTACGCGGGCGCTCTTCGGCACCAACCCGATCGCCGCGGCGTTCCCGCGCCGCGCCGCCGCGCCGCTGGTGATCGATCTCTCGCTCTCGGCGGTGGCGCGCGGCAAGATCATGGTCGCGGCGCGCGACGGCAAGCCCATTCCGGAAGGCTGGGCCATCGACAAGCACGGCAATCCCACCACCGATGCGCGCGCGGCGCTCGAGGGCAGCATGCTTCCCGCGGGCGGCGTGAAGGGCGCGATGCTCGCCCTCACGGTGGAGCTTCTCGTCTGCGCGTTGTCGGGAGCCGCTTACGGATTCGAGTCCGACAGTTTCTTCACCGAGGAAGGGCGGCCCACGCGCATCGGGCAGGCGTTCCTCGCCATCGATCCGGGTGCCCTCGCCGGCAACGAGGTGTTCTTCGAGCGCGTCGAGACGCTCATCGCCGCGATGACCGAGGATCCGAACGTGCGCCTGCCGGGCGACCGGCGCCGCGGCGACCGCGAGCGCGCGGCGCGCGAAGGCGTGAGCGTGCCCGCGGAGCTGCTCGCGAAGATCAACGCCCTCGCGGGGGGTGAACATGCCTGACGGTTCGCTCGACGTGGAAGCTTTCCAGGCCTGCCTGCGCGCGCCCTTCGCGACGCTCGGCATCACCGCGACCGCCACGCACGTGACCGGCGTGCGCTTCCTCGCGCGTTCGATCGCCGCGAAGGCGCCGAAGCGCAACACCATCGCCTTCCTCGCCTGCGTGCAAATCCAGTCGTACCTCGAAGATCCTAATTTCGTGTTCGACCTTCCGCTCAAGCTCGCGGGCACCCACCATCGCCTCGCGGTGTGGGAGG
>JBDTXQ010000244.1:0-4663 GCA_040006115.1 Usitatibacter sp. | reverse complement strand
TGAGCTCCATGAGCCCCACCATCGTGCTGAAGGACGGCAAGACCGTGATGGTGGTGGGAACGCCGGGAGGCAGCCGCATCATCACCGCGGTCACGCACACCATCCTCAATGCGATCGACTACGGCATGAACGTCCAGGAAGCGGTGGATGCCACGCGTTTCCACCAGCAGTGGTTGCCGGAGACCACCAACGTCGAGAATTTCGCCCTGAGCCCCGATACCCGCAAGCTCCTCGAGGAGAAGGGCCACAGGTTCTCCGGCCCTCAGCCCGCCAACCACGTTTCGGCGATCCTCGTGGGCGCGCCGTCGCTCGGCGGCAAACCCATCGGCAACAACCGCTTCTACGGCGCCAACGATCCGCGCCGGAATACCGGCCTCGCCGCAGGCTACTGACGCCGTCGAGAGAAGGCGCGCCCTAGCGCGCGACTTTTTTGCGCGACTGCTTCTGGTCCTGGATGAAGATCGAGATGAGCAGGTACACGCCGCCGGCGCCTGCGCCGAGGAACGTGAGGATCGCGAGTCCCGGGTAGCCCATCAGCATGAAGGACGTAGTCTCGATGCGCATCATGAGCGAGGCGCCGATGATGAGCGCCGCGAGCACGATGCCGGTGGTGATGCGGTTGGCGATCTTCTGGAACCCCTCCATGAAGAGGTTCGCGTCGGTCGCCTTCACCTTCACCTCGAGCTCGTGGTTGCCGAGGGCGTCCATGATCTTGTTGAGGCGCACCGGCAGCCCAGTGGCGAAGTCCTTCAGCTCGAGCATCGACTTCATGAAGCTGCCCGAGGTCGCATCCTTGTTGAGGCGCTTGGACATGATTTCGACCGCGTTCCTGCGGATCGCCGCGTTCGGGTCGAACTCCGGGTCGAGGATCTTGCCGACCTCGTCAAGCTGCAACAGCGTCTTGCCGAGGATGGTGAGG
The DNA here is from genome assembly GCA_040006115.1 of Usitatibacter sp. Lineage (GTDB taxonomy): Bacteria > Pseudomonadota > Gammaproteobacteria > Burkholderiales > Usitatibacteraceae > Usitatibacter. The sequence continues at coordinate 3,744 of JBDTXQ010000244.1, read as the reverse complement.
TCGCTCGGCACGAAGAGCCCGAGCTCGGTGGCCTGGCGCGTCACCTCGAGGAGCGTCATGCCGACGTTGATCTGCTTCAGCCCCTGACCCTGCTGCTCGACGATGAGCTTGGCGATCACCTTGTTGAAGGCCGCTGCGTCGAAGTCCTCGCCGGTCTCGCTGATCGTCATGATGACGCTGCACGCGTCTTCGCTCTTGCCCTCGCTGATGGCGATGAGGATCTTCAGGAGGTTTTCCTGCATCGCGGGCGTGGTGTGGCCGACCTGCCCCAGGTCGAGGAGGGCGAGTCGGTTGTCGTCGGTGATGAAGACGTTGCCGGGATGGGGATCGGCGTGGAAGAGCCCGTCCACCAGCACCTGCTTGAGGTAAGACTTGAAGAGCTCCTCGGCGAGCGCGGTGCCGTCCATCTCGAGGCGCGCGACCGGGCCGAGCTTGGTGATCTTGGCGCCGCGCACGTACTCCATCGTGAGCACGTGTGTCGTGCTGTAGTCCATCACCGGCTGCGGCACCTGGATGCGCTCGAATTCCTCCAGATTCTTTCCCATGGCGACGAGGTTCTGCGCCTCGCGTTCGTAGTCGAGCTCGTGCTTGATCGTCGTGCGGAATTCCCCGAGCACCTCGACTACGCGGTGGCGCTTGCCGAAGTCCGTGTGCTTCTCGGAAAAGTCGGCAATCTGCGCAAGGACTTCGAAGTCATCCTCGATCTGCTTGGCGATGCCGGGACGCTGCACCTTCACCACGACCTCGCGTCCGTCGCGCAGCGCCGCGGTGTGCACCTGCCCCAGCGAGGCCGCGGCGATCGGCACTTCGTCGAAGCGTGCGAACGCCTTCGAGATGCGGGCGCCAAGCTCCGCGTTCACGATCTCCTCGACCTCGGCGTAGGGGAAGGGCTTCACCTTGTCCTGCAGGCGAGCCAGCGCCTTGGTCCATGCCGGGGGCAGCAGGTCCGGGCGGCCCGCGAGCACCTGGCCCAGCTTCACGTAGGTGGGGCCCATCGCCTCGAGGTCGTCGGCGAGCTGCTCCGGCGTGACGTCGCCTTCCACCGGAGGCTTCATCTCCTTGTCTGCCGGATCCATGGCGTCGTCGCCCATCTGGGTGACGAGGTCGGAACGGCCGTACTTCCACAGCAGTTTGGCGAGCTGCTTGTAGCGCTGCAGATGGTTCCCGGTGAGCTTCATTTGCCGCCTCTTCCTTCTTCTTCGTCGGCACGTGGGCTCATGTTCGAGGGGTCAAGGGGGCTTGAGGCCATGGGTTTCTCCGGAATTTGACGGCTGTTCGACGTCCAACGCCCCGCTGGGTTCGCAAAAGTGTGCGGCGCTCCACAGAATTTCCGCGGAGGGGTGTGTAGATTTCCGTATCAACCGGCCGGCAGTTCTTACAAGTGAAACCAAAAACGGACCACCGGGTCTTCGCCACACCACCGCTACGCCGCGGGGTCGCGCGCATCGCCGAGCCCTACATCCTCTTTCCGGTGATCGCCGCGATCCTGCTCGTCGTGGTGTGGGGAAGCACCTTCAGCGTCATCAAGGTCGAGCACGGCACCGCCGACCGCGCCGCGTCCACCTCGACCCTCGAACTCGCCGAGACTTACGAGGCGCAGGTCGTGCGCGTGCTGCGCGAGATCGACCAGTCGCTGAAATTCATAAAGTTCGCCTACGAGTCGAAGGGCGGGCGCATCGACCTCGCGGACCTGAGGGCGAAGGGCCTCCTGCCGCCCGACCTGGTCTTCACCGTGGCGATCGTCGACCCGCGCGGCGAGGTCGTCGCCAGCTCGCGCGCCCCGGACATGACGAACGTGGGCGACCAGGAGTTCTTCCGCCAGCTCGCCAAGGAAGAAGTGTCGGTGAGCCGGCCGCTGCCCACGCGCACCGCCGGCGAGTGGAAGCTGCATTTCAACCGCCGCCTCGAGAGCGCCGACCATTCGTTCGCGGGAGCCGTGATGGTGTCGGTGCCCGCCACCTATTTCGTGAGCGGGTACGAGATGCGCAAGCTGGGCAATTCCGGCGTGCTCGCGATCCTGGGCCGCGACGGAGTGTTCCGCGTGCGGCGCACCGGGGACGCCCTCTACTTCGGCGACACCACTTCGTACGCCGCCGCGGTGCGCGCCGATGCGGACGAGGCGCCCGTCGTCACCGTCAACCGCTGGGATTACGTGCGCCGGTACACGAGCGCGCGCGAGCTCTTCGATTTCCCACTGGCGGTCGTGGTGGGCCTGTCGGAGAGCGAGCAGCTCTCCAGCGCCAACCAGCGCGTGGCCACCTACCTGTGGCGCGCCGCCGCGGGCAGCATCGTCCTCATCCTCGTCTTGGCGGGCCTCGGCACCATGACCTGGAAGCTCACCCAGACGCGCGTCAAGGCCTACCGCGCGCTGCAGGACGAGATCGACATCCGGCGCGTCGCCGAGCACGCGCTCAACCTGCGCAACCGCGCCATCGAGTCGAGCGTGAACGCGATCCTGATCCTCGACGCATCGCTCGCGAGCCATCCCATCGAGTACGCGAATCCCGCCTTCGAGTCGATCACCGGCTACAAGGCCGACGAGGCGATCGGGAGGGGGTTCGACTTCCTGCTGGGCGCCGAGGGCGAGCAGGCGGGAATGAAGGAGATCGAGCGCGCGCTGCGCGAGAAGCGCGAGGGCCACGCGGTGCTGCGCAGCTACCGCAAGGACGGACGGCTCTTCTGGAACGAGTTCTACATCGCGCCGGTGCGCGGGGACCGCGGCGAGGTGACTCACTACGTGGGCGTGATGAACGACGTGACGGAAGCCAAGACCTACGAGGAGCAGCTCGCCCACCAGGCCAACTTCGACGCGCTCACCGGGCTCGCCAACAGGAACCTCCTGCAGGACCGGCTGCAGCAGGCGATCGTGAGCGCGCGCCGCGACGCCACGGCGGTCGCCACCGTCTTCCTCGACATCGACAACTTCAAGCTGGTGAACGACAGCCTCGGCCACGACGTGGGCGACGAGCTCCTGAAGGTGGTCGCCGAGCGGCTGAAGGGCTGCCTGCGCGAAAGCGACACCGTCGCGCGCCTGGGCGGCGACGAGTTCGTCGTGATCCTTCCCGCCAAGGGAGACGCCGCCTCGATCGAGAGCGACGTCACCGCGGTCGTGGCGAAGCTCCTCGCGCAGGTTTCCCAACCCCTCACGCTGCACGGCCGGCCGCTGCGTCCCACATGCAGCCTGGGCGTGAGCCTCTTCCCGCAGGACGGGGAGGATGCCGCGACGATCCTGAAGAATGCGGACGCGGCGATGTATCGCGCGAAGGAGCTCGGCCGCAGCCGCTTCCAGTTCTTCACGGCCGATGTCCATGAGCGCATCCGCGGCCGCCTCGAGCTCGAGTCGAGCCTGCGCCTCGCCCTCGAGCGCGAGGAGTTCGTGCTGCACTACCAGCCGCAGGTGAACCTGCGCGACGGCGGCATCGTCGGCGTCGAGGCCCTGGTGCGCTGGCGCCATCCGGAGAAGGGGCTCATCGGCCCGAGCGACTTCATCGCCTTCGCGGAGGAGTCGGGCCTGATCGTGCCGCTGGGCGGTTGGGTTTTGCGCCAGGCCTGCGCGCAGAACAAGTCATGGCAGGAGCAAGGCCTTCCCGCAATTCCGATCTCGGTGAACATGTCCGCGCGGCAGTGCGAGCAGGACGACGTGGAGCGCGTGGTGGCCCGCGCGCTCGACGAGTCGGGTCTCATGCCCAAGTACCTCGAGCTCGAGATCACCGAGAGCATCTCCATGGCGAACCCGGAGCAGAG
>JBDTXQ010000243.1:0-4683 GCA_040006115.1 Usitatibacter sp. | reverse complement strand
AGCGGCGTGCGCAGCTCGTGCGACATGTTGGCGAGGAACTCGCTCTTGTGGCGGTTGGCCATCTCGAGCTGGGTGGTCTTCTCGGCGACGCGCCGCTCGAGGCCGTCAGTGTATTCCTGCAGCTGGTCGGCCATCTTGTTGAATTCGGTGGCGAGAATCTCGACCTCGTCGCCGGTCGTCACCATCATGCGGCTCTTGAAATTGCCGTTGGCAAAGGCGACTGCGCCAGCCTCGAGGGCGAGGATCGGCCCGCTCAGGCGCCGCGCGTACCAGTGGCTCACCAGGAAAGACATGAGGAACGCGATCGCGAGGATCGCCGCGGCACCGAGAAGCGAGCGGCGCAGCGGCGCCATCACCACGTCGGCGGGCTGCTCGATCACCACGCTCCACGGCGGCACTCCGATGGATGCCACGCTCGAGTAGCTCGGCTCGCCGTCAAGCGACGTCGTCTTCAGGGCGCCGCGAATATCCTTCGGCGATCGCGCGCCGGACGCGAAGCGCAGGATCTCCGGGTCGCGCACCACGGTGCGATGGAGCATGTAGCCCACCTGCGGATGCGCGATCACCACGCCCGAGGCGTCCACCAGGTAGGCGTTGCCGCCGCCCTCGACCGGATGGCGCGCGACGAGATCGGCGACGTGCTTCAGGTCGATCATCGCCTTCACCCAGCCGTCGTCGCCGAAAGATCCCTCATGGATCGTGGTCTGCACGAAGGGCTCGAGGGAGTCGCGGAACTCCACCGGCCTGAAGAAGATCTCTTCGCCCTGCACGCGGTCGGAATCCAGCAGCGCGGGCGCCAAGGGATCGGAGACGCGGTCCTCGCCGACTCGCGACACGTGGAGGGTCTCGCGCCCCGTCGCTTCGAACCGCGAGATCTCGAGGATCGCCGGCACGCGCTTCAAAAGGCGGCGGAACTCGGCGCGGCGTTCGCCCTCCCCGAGACCGTTGCGGCCCCACGGAAGGTTGGCGACCTCCTTCACCTGGTTCTCGATCGCTGCGATCAACGACGACACCTGCGAGGCCGCCGCGTCCGCGCGGATGGTCTGCTCGCGTTCGATGGTGCGCAATCCCTCGGAATAGCTCAGCATCATCTCGATGGCGAGCGCCGGGAGCAGGATCCCGCACGTGCCCAGCGCCATCACCGCGAAATACCTTCGGAAGAGGCGGCCGGTGGTGGCTCCCGCAGGCCGCTCGCGGCCCGGATCGCCGATCGCGCCCACGGGATCCAACAGAGGCGCGGAGCTCATTGCACGCGATCGGCGCGGGAAAGAAGCTGCGGCGTGACCCGCATGCCCGACGCCCGCGCGGCGCTCACGTTCAACGAGAGCCGGAACCGCTTCGGGCGCTCGATCGGAATCTCGCCGGGGATGGCGCCCGAAAGCACGCGATCCAGTTGCCGGGCGAGGGCGCCGTAGGGGTCGTCGAACACCGCTTCGTACGCCATCGGAGCGCCCGCCGCGACTTCGTACTGGGACGGGTAGATGGCCGGGCGCCGCGTGGCCAGGAGCGTCGAGACGAAACTCTGCCGATGCTCGTCCAGCACCGCGGCCTTTGTCACGAACCACGCATCGATGGGACCCGCAGCGCGGAGGTCCTCGGCGAACGTCTCTATCGACCTCACTGGCACCATCTTCCACTCCACCGCGTGCCGGGCCGCACTCGACTCCAGGAAGGCGCCGACGCTCGGGCGTGGCGCTTCGTCGCTGTCGAAAATGTACCCGATGCGCCGGGCGTTCGGCGCGACTTCCCTCAGCAGCTCGAGCATCTTCAGCTCGATTCCCAGGTACAGGGATATCCCGGCGAGGTTGCGCGGCCGCTGGTTGAGGGACGCGGCGAGATTCAGGTCCACCGGATCCTGGTGGGTGAAGAAAACGATCGGCGTCGACTGGGTGAGGCGCACCGCCTCCATCATCACCGGGGAATTCGGCGCCATGATGGCGACCGGCGCCGCGGCCAGGCCTTCGCGAAGTACTTCCCCCAGGGCGGCCTCGTCGGTCACGTCCACGCCCACGAACTCGAGCACCACGTCATGGCGGGCCTGGATGCCGAGCGCCTCGCACGCCGCCTCGAAGCGGGCGAACACGCTCCTCGATCGTTCGTTGTCGAAGTGGACGAACATCACCTTGCCGGGTGGATGCTTCACGTCGGTCGAGCAGCACATCAGCAATGATGCCGCGAATGACCACAGAACGACGAACGTCAAGCGAAAATGACAACCGATCCTACCGACATGGGTAGGAGCGTATTGCGCGCTCATCGTGATGAAATCATCGAGCGCACGCTGCCGGTCTCATCGCGCATGACCGACAGAATACTAGGAGTGACAAATGACAACCACCTATCGCTACGCCTGGCTCGCGGTCCTCGACGGAAATGGCCGCAAGAAAATGAACGACGAGCTGCTGAGCATGGACGACGTCAACCCGTCGCTCACGCAACAGAACATGCCCGGTGCCATCTGGACCATCATGTGGGACAACTCCCCGACGCGGCTCGCGACGACCGCGCTCAGTCCCAATATCGGCAAGGATCCCGACATCGAGGTCGTCATGGTGAGCATTCCAGGCACCGAGGACGCCATGAAGGAGTGGATCGAAACGCCCCAGGGCAGGACGCTTCGCTCGCATGCGCTCTCGGTGCAACCGTGGGTCTACACCGCGAGCATCTGAGCGATGACGGACGCGTCGATGCGGGCGGTAACCAGGAAGCTCGCGCAGGCGAGCCCGGGTAGCGAGAGGTACCCTTTCGCGCTCGGGCTTCCGGATCTGGTGCGCGAGGCGAGCGTGGCGATGAAGCGTTTCCAGACGCTCGAGGGCATCGCCAGCAACGAGCTGGTCGTCACGCCGCAGGTCATGCTCGACCTCTTCACTCCCGAGGAATGCGCAAGCATCATCGCCGCGTGCGGCGCGCACCCGTTGCATGCGGGCCAGCTCGTGCAGGAGCGGGAGAATTACCGCAAGGCGTCGGCGGCCTGGATCGCCCCCGACGGCGGCACGCGCTGGGTGTATGAACGCATCGCCGCCATGATCGCGAAGCTGAATGGCTGGTATCGCTACGAGCTCTACGGCTTCCTCGAGCCGCTGCATTTCATCCGCTACGACGAGGGAGGGAAGTTCGACTGGCACCTCGATTGCGGCGGCGATAGAACGTGCACGCGCAAGCTGAGCGTCACCGTGCAGCTCACCGCTCCAGGCGAGTACGACGGCGGGGGCCTCGAGTTCTGCCCCCAGGGCGAGCTGCACCGCTCGCGCTACCACGGCGCGGCCACGGTGTTCCCGTCGATGCTCGCGCACCGCGTGACGCCGATCGAGCGCGGTGTGCGCCATTCGATCGTCGCGTGGATCCACGGCCCTTCCTTCCGCTGACATTCAATCCCCACCCCTCCGGGTGGGGACTTCCTCCCCGGCGCCGATTTATTCTCCCAGCATGATGAAGACCCTGCGCGCCCCGGAGATGCTCCATTCACCCCTCGAGGCCGCCGTGCACCCGCGCGGCTTCGAGATGCGCCGCGTGGCTACGCGAGAAGACTGGGGCGACGTGCGAGCGCTGAGGTTCGACGCCCTGCGCCAACGCGCCGAGATCGACGGCAACGACGAGGGCGGATATGGCGACAGCCACGACGCCGCGCTCAACTCGACCACGTTCGTACTGCTTCGCAACGCGCGCCCGGTCGCCTCCACGCGCGCGAGCGTGAGCTCGGCCAAGCGCCGCTGGGCGCTTCCCGCGAGCGACGCCTATGCCGCGGAGATCGCGGCGCTCGGCGCCGACGCGACCCTCGTCGAGGCGAGCCTCATGGTGGTGGACCCCTCCTCGCAGATCGAGCCCAAGACCGCCCTCTTCCACCTCTTCAAGGCGCACATGCTGCAATGCGCCTCGGAGGGCGCCGACTGGCTGATCGTCGCGGTGCGCGATTCGCAGATCGGCTTCTACCGGCGCATGTTCAACATGGAGATCCTCTCCGGCGCGGAGAGCTACGCGGGCCTCGCGTCACCGCGCGTGCTGATGGGGCTCGAATATCGCGCCCAGGCGGCGCTGCTCTTCAAGCGCATGCCCATGCTCGCGGTCACCGACGCCGACGAGCGCGACTTCGCCGCCTCCGGCGTCATCACCTTCCCAGACGGGCGCCGCTCTGCCGCCAAGCGCGACTCTCCTCCGCATCTCGTCGCCGGGAACTGAATCCAGCGTCAGCGGCTTGAACTCAAAACCCGATCGCGCAGCCGTCCTTGCGATGGTCGGACGCGGCGAAGTAACCGTCGTCGAGGCGGTGGATGAGCTGGGCGCCGCCGAAACCGAACATCGTGACTTCGGACGAAACGATGCGATGCCCCCGCTTGGTGAGCTCCTCCTTCACCGAGGCACGCACCTCGGGCTCGAGGCTCACGGTGTAGTCGCCGTTAACGATCCAGCGCGCGGCGTCGCTGCACGCCTGCGGATTCTGGTTGTAGTCGACGAGACGCGTCACCATCTGCACGTGCCCCTGCGGCTGCATGTTGCCGCCCATCACGCCGAAGCTCATGACCGGCTCGCCGTTCCTGGTGAGGAAGCCCGGAATGATCGTCTGGAAGGGGCGCTTGCGCGGGCCCACCTGGTTCGGATGTCCCTGCTCCAGGGCGAATCCAGCGCCGCGATTCTGCAGGCTGATGCCGGTGCCGGGAACGACGATGCCTGAACCGAATCCCTTGT
>JBDTXQ010000242.1:0-4785 GCA_040006115.1 Usitatibacter sp. | reverse complement strand
TCCGCCGGCGCTACCCGACGTTCAACGGGCTCATCTGGGCCTATCACTGGCTCCAGGTCGGGCTCTACGAGCCGCTGATCGAAGGCGGGACCCGGGCGGAGAAGAAGGCGGGGATCCAGGCGACGGTGGCGCGGTTCTGGTCGATGCTGGAGCATCCGCCGACGAGCATGCCGGCGAACATGCCGATGACCCCGGCGATTGCGCCCAGGTTCACCGCCGCCCACCCGCGCGCGGCGATCATCTTCGACAACCTCCACATGATGCACGACATCATCTCCGACGTCCTGGCGGCCGACACCATCCCCAGGGACCGGAAAGCGGCGATGATCGACCGCCAGCTCGACCGGCTCCAGGACACCACGCGCGACGTCATGGCGACGACCGAGTGGCACAACATGGCGGCGATGATGGGCGGAGTGGCCACCATGGGTGGCCCGGCGACCGGTCTCCTGGTCGAAGGAGTCACCGCTCCGGCGCCCAAAGAGGGGATGAAGGGGATGTCGCACGGTGGGCACGACGCCCCGGGCATGAAGGGGATGGAAGGGATGAAGGGGATGAAGCACGGGGACACGACCCACTCTAAGTAATGGGTGAAAGGCGCGCCGGCAGCCCCCGCCGGCGCCACAGGTAGTACAACACCGGAATCACCACCAGCGTCAAAATCGTACTGGTGACCATCCCCCCGATCATCGGCGCCGCGATCCGCTGCATGACCTCGGAGCCGGTGCCCGAGCCGAACATGATCGGCAGCAGGCCCGCGATGATCACCGCGACCGTCATCGCCTTGGGCCGCACGCGCAGCACTGCGCCTTCGCGAATCGCGTCGAGAAGATCGGCTTCATCGGCCTTGCCGAGGCGCTCGCGCTCTTCCCAGGCATCTTTGAGGTAAAGCAGCATGATCACGCCGAATTCCGCGGCGACCCCGGCGAGCGCGATGAAGCCGACGGCGCTCGCCACCGACAGGTTGTGCCCGAGGAGCCACAGCAGCCAGAAGCCACCGGCGAGCGCGAAGGGCAGCGTCGCCAGGATCAGCGCCGCCTCATCGAAGCGGCGAAACGTGAGATAGAGCAGCACGAAGATGATCGCGAGCGTCGCGGGAACGACGACCTTCAACTTCGCAGTGGCGCGCTCGAGGTACTCGAACTGGCCCGACCACGAGAGGGAATAGCCCGCGGGCAGCTTCACTTCGCGCTCGACCGCTTGCTGCATGTCGCGCACCGCGGACTTCAGGTCGCGCCCACGGATGTCTACATAGACCCAACCGGAGAGCCGGCCATTCTCGCTTCGTAACATCGGCGGGCCGTCGGCGATTGCGATCGCTGCAACGTCGCCGAGGCGAATCTGCGCGCCACGCTCGGTGAGGACCGGCAGATTGCGCAGCTCGTCGATGGAATCGCGCACTTCGCGCGGATAGCGCACGCTGATCGGGAAGCGCTGAAGCCCCTCGACCGTCTCGCTCACGTTCTCGCCGCCGATGGCGGCGGCAACGAGGCTCTGGACGTCGGCGATGTTCAGCCCGTAGCGCGCCGCGCGGTCGCGGTCGATCTTCACGTCGATGTAGCGCCCGCCCGTCAGGCGCTCGGCGAGCGCCGACGAGACGCCGGGCGTGTGCTTCACGACACGCTCGATCTCGCCCGCGATCCGGTCGAGCTCCGCGAGGCTGGGACCGGCGACCTTGATGCCCACCGGGCTCTTGATGCCGGTGGCGAGCATGTCGATGCGGTTGCGGATGGGCGGCACCCAGATGTTGGCGAGGCCCGGGATCTTCACCGCCTTGTCGAGCTCCTCGACCAGCTTGTCGGTGGTCATGCCCGCGCGCCATTGGTCGCGCGGCTTGAACTGGATCGTCGTCTCGAACATTTCCAGCGGCGCGGGATCGGTCGCGGTCTCGGCGCGGCCCGCCTTGCCGAAGACGCTCGCCACCTCGGGCACGGTCTTGATCAGGCGATCGGTCTGCTGCAGGAGCTCGGCCGCCTTGCCTGCCGAGAGTCCCGGCAGCGCGGAAGGCATGTAGAGCAGGTCGCCCTCGTCCAGTGGCGGCATGAACTCGCCGCCAAGCCGCGTCATCGGCCACACGCTCACGAGCGCGACGAGCGCGGCCACCACGAGCGTCATCTTCGGGTGCCGTATCACGCCCTCCAGCAGCGGCCGGTAGACCGCGATGAGGAAGCGGTTGATCGGATTCTTCCGCTCTTCGGGAATGCGCCCACGGATGAGATATCCCATCAGCACCGGAATGAGCGTGACCGAGAGTCCCGCCGCCGCGGCCATTGCATAGGTCTTGGTATACGCGAGCGGCGCGAAGAGCCGGCCCTCCTGCGCTTCGAGCGTGAACACCGGCACGAACGAGAGCACGATGATGAGGAGCGAGAAGAAGAGCGCGGGCCCCACTTGCGCCGCGGCGTCGCCGATCACCTGCCAGCGCTCTTCCCCCGCGAGGGTTGCGCCGGGATTCGCGTGATTCCACGCCTCGATGTGCTTGTGCGCATTCTCGATCATCACCACCGCGGCGTCGACCATCGCGCCGATCGCGATCGCGATCCCGCCGAGAGACATGATGTTGGCGTTCACGCCCTGGTAGTACATCACCAGGTACGCGGCGAGGATGCCGAGCGGCAGCGACACGATCGCGACGAACGCCGATCTCAAGTGGAAAAGGAAGAGCACGCACACGATCGCGACGACGACGAACTCCTCGACGAGCTTCTCCTCGAGGTTGCCCACCGCGCGCTTGATGAGGCTCGAGCGGTCGTAGACAGGAACGATCTCGACACCCGGCGGCAATCCGGGCTTCAGCGCCGCGAGCTTCGCCTTCACCGCGTCGATGGTCTCGAGGGCATTCTTCCCCGAGCGCATCACGATGACCCCGCCCGCGACTTCCCCTTCGCCGTTGAGCTCCGCGATGCCGCGGCGCATCTCGGGCCCGACCTGGATGCGCGCGACGTCTCCCAGCCGCACCGAGACGCCCGCATCCGTGGTGGCGAGCGGGATCTTGCGGAAATCGTCGAGGCTTTGCAGGTAGCCCGAAGCGCGGACCATGTACTCGGCCTCCCCCAGCTCGAGGACGGAGCCGCCGGCTTCCTGGTTCGCGCGCCGCACCGCTTCGACGACTTTTCCGTGCGGGATGTTGTACGCGCGCAGCTTGGCCGGATCGAGAACGACCTGGTATTGCCGCACCATGCCGCCGACGCTCGCGACCTCCGCCACGTTGGCGACACCCTTCAGCTCGTACTTCAGGAACCAGTCCTGCAGCGCGCGCAGCTGCGAGAGATCCGATTTGCCGCTGCGATCGACGAGCGCGTACTCGTACACCCAACCCACGCCGGTGGCATCGGGGCCGAGCGCGGGCTTGGCCTGCGCGGGAAGGCGCGACTGCACCTGGTTCAGGTATTCGAGCACGCGCGAACGCGCCCAGTACGGATCGGTGCCGTCGTCGAAGAGGATGTAGACGAACGAGTCGCCGAAATAGGAGTAGCCCCGGACCGTCTTCGCCCCAGGCACCGACAGCATCGTGGTCGTCAGCGGATACGTCACCTGGTTCTCGACGATCTGCGGCGCTTGTCCGGCCCAAGTCGTGCGAACGATCACCTGCGTGTCGGACAGGTCGGGCAGCGCATCGAGCGGTGTCGCCGCGAGCGACCAGATGCCGACCGCGGTCAGCAGGACGGACAGCATCAGGACCAGGAAACGGTTCTCGATCGACGCACGGATGAGGCGCGCGATCATGGCGTCGCTTTCGAGGTGGGATGCGGTCGGATGGATACGATTCGATACTGACCGTCATCCATCGGCTGGATCTCGAAGTCGACCGTGCTACCGACCACGATGTCCTTCGGGACACCCTTCGCGGGAGCTTGAAATCCCATCGTCATCGCGTTCCACTTGAGCGCCGGAATGGGACCATGCGACAACGTCACTTCGTCCTTGTCGATGGAATCGACCTTGCCAGTACCCTGAAAGCGCGGGGCCTCCTTGGCGGGTGGGGCTGCGTCTGCCGGGGCAACGTCACCACGATTGACCAGGGTGCGAGTCAGGCTCGCCTCCGAGTCGAGCAGGAACTGGCCAGAAAGCACGACCCGTTGACCGGCCTTCAACCCCTTCTTGATTTCGGTCTGCCCGCCAGACTCCACGCCCGGCTCGATCTGGACCGGTGTGAACCGACCGCCTCCTTCGGCCACCATCACGATGTTGCGAGTGCCTGTCGCGATGACCGCTTCGCTCGGAATGAGCAGCATGTTGTCGCGCGCGGATGGCTTGAAATTGAGCGTCGCGAACATGCCGGGCAGTAACTTGCGTTGTGCGTTGTCGACCTCGACACGCACTTTCAACGTGCGAGTCTGCGCATTGACCTCGGGCAGCAATGCACCGACCGTACCCATCACAACGGAGCCGTCGGGGGCCTTCGCCTCGACTCTGTCACCCGACTTCAACTGCGCAGCGAGTGCCTCCGGGAGCTCTGCATTGATCCAGACGGTGGACAGGCCATTGATCCTGACGATCGGCGAGCCGGTCGTGACGGCGGAACCTTCGCGAACACCGAGCTCGGCGATCGCGCCCGCGATCGGCGCGACGATGGTGATGCGCGGCTCCACCTTGCCGATCGACTCGACGCGGGCGATCTGCGCGTCGCTCATGCCGACCAACCGCATGCGCTGCCGGCCGCCGTCGACGAGCGACGCGATACCCGAATGTGATGCATCCAGTTGAGGTGATCCAGGAGTACGACACGTGGCGCCGCGTACGCGATTCCGAGCCCGTGGTTGCCAGCCGACGACGCCACAACGC
>JBDTXQ010000241.1:0-4787 GCA_040006115.1 Usitatibacter sp. | reverse complement strand
GAAAAGCGAGTCTGCACGTGGGGTGGGCGCAGCACGCGGTTTCAGATAGCACCGTGCCGTCGGTTGCGCCAAGTGCGCGCCAGCGTGGGCGAAGTCGTGTGCCTCGCACGCTGCGATTCGCCGCCCTTGGATGGGGTACATCCATGAGCGACCGCCCGAAACTCGATGAGCGCGATCGTTTCCTTGTGCGTCTTGCCGCTCCAAAGCAGCGCGGTCAGACCTTCATCGCTGAGGTGCTCCGACATGCTGGCAAGGCCGGCAACCAGATGGGCCGCAGGGCGGACAAGTCGCCCGGCTCGCGTCTTGGGCGCGGCCATGTGGCGGCGCGCTTTACGAAGCAAGCGTTGTCGTCCAATGCACGGCGCGTCACGATTAGCCAGGCCGGGCCTACGGTCCGACCACCGACGAAGCGGATCTGTCCGCGTTCGAGGGACGTGGGCGTGACGACCGGCATCAATTTCGCTTCATCGTCTCACCGGAGGATGCCGTACAACTCGACGACCTGCGCACCTACACTCGCCATTCTGATTGGCCGCATGGAAGGCGATCTGGGTACTCGCCTGGAGTGGGTGGGGGTGGATCACTGGAACCCGCCAAGCCGGCCGCGCGCTCGCGCATGCCGCGCGTGAGGTAGTCAGGTGAGATGATGAAGTCGTTGCCCGTGTACTTCGCCGCCTCGATAGTTTCCATAGGCGGCTTTCGGGCCGTTTCCAGAACAACCGACGCTGATACGCCATCAGGCGTTCGAGCCGCCGCTTTTTGCGGATGGCGCAAGCTTTGGTCGCGGCGACTTCGCCGCTTTCATGTGCCCGCTCGCGCGAAGCATCATGTCGCAGAAGTACTCTCCCGCAGGCGTCAACGGAAGCCCTGTGCGCCGCACGATGCAGATGGGGGGCGCAGGAAGGGGCTCGGCGACGTGGATTCGTTGCAGCGCGTCGCGCGTCATTGGAAATTCTGTCCACTGAACGGGCAGCATGCCAAGCAAGTCCGAATAGGTGATCGCTACCAGCATCGTCAACGCAGAATGGGCCTGCACCACCATACGTGGTGGGGAAAGACCGTGCTCAGCGAACAATGGCGCGAGCTCCTCGTCCAATTTGACGAAGATTGACGTCGAGAGCCACTGGGCGTCGATCAGTTCTCGGAGCGACCGCGCGTTAGCTAGCGGATGTCCTTTGCGGCCGAGAATGACGCGCGTATTCGCAAACAGCACTTGCACGAGCAGGTCGGGGCTCGGCGGTCCCGCCGGCGGCGGGCCGATGTACACGTCGATGATGCCGGACCGCAGCGATGTTTCGATCATCGGGAAGAGGCCCTCGGCCAGATCGAGGTGGACGTAAGGGTAGCGGGCTCTGAACGCCGGAAGGGCATACGGCATTAGCGCGATGTGCGGAACGGTCGACAGGCAGACGCTGAGACGACCATTCGTCCCGCCGCGTACTTGGTCGATCTCCTCGCGTGCGCGCTGAAGCTCCACGCGTACGGCATTGGCGCGCCGAACGAACAACTGCCCCATCGGTGTCACGGTGACGCCCGTGGGTTGGCGCTCGAACAACGGAATCCCTAGCTCTCGCTCCAGCTCCTGGATGCTGCGCGTCAGCGCAGGCTGGGCCACCCCTAGATGGCGCGCTGCGGCTCGCAGGCTGCCACGCTCGGCGACTGCCAGGACGTCGCGCAAATGGTTGAGCTTCATGATGATGCAATTATGATATCGGGCTCGCGTTCCTGTCATCTATTGTGATCGCGGCTTGTTCCATAATATCGTCGCCTGCAGTCCGTCGCCGATCGAGTGGGACTCTTCATGGCCGCCAGCGAATCCAGTCAAACACGCGTTCTCATCATTGGTGCCGGCCCCGTCGGACTCGCCCTGGCAATCGAGCTCGGCCACCGCAAAATCCCCTGCATTGTGGTCGAGCGAAACCCTCGCGTTGGCTTCGCGCCACGTGCGAAGACGACGAATGTGCGCACGCGCGAGCACTTTCGCCGATGGGGTATCGCGGACAAGTTGCGCGCCGCATCCCCACTCGGGGTCTATTACCCGTCCAACGTCATTTTCGTCACCCGGTTGGCCGGTTTCGAGCTTGCCCGTTTCGAGAACGCAATGTATTGCGCACCTGGGCGCAATCCCATGTACTCGGAACATGCGCAGTGGATCCCGCAGTACGCCGTCGAGGAGGTGATGCGCGCACATGCATCCAGCCTTGCCGATGTCGAGATTCGCTTCAACAGCGAATTGATCGACTTCAAGCAGGATGCGAAGCACGTGCAGGCGCGGATCCGGAACGTCTCGACCGGCGTCGTGGACACGGTCCAGAGCGACTTCCTGGTCGGGGCCGATGGCGCGCGCAGCACGGTGCGAGACGCGATTGGCGCTAAGATGGAAGGGACCTACGGCCTATCGCGGAACTACAACGTGGTGTTCCGAGCGCCGGGACTCGCCGAGAGTCATCCGCACGGTCCCGGGATCATGTACTGGCAGGTGAACGACGACGTGCCGAGTCTCATCGGGCCCATGGATCGCGGCGACACCTGGTTCTTCATGCCGACCGCGGTGCCGGAAGGCTTCAAGTTCACACCATCGGAAGCGCCGGACCTGATCCGAAGGGCGACCGGCATCGATCTCCCGTATGAAGTATTGAGCTCGGACGAATGGGTGGCGAGTCGACTCGTCGCGGATCGATACCGGGACCGTCGCGCCTTCCTCGCCGGCGATGCATGTCATCTTCATCCGCCGTTCGGTGGCTACGGAATGAACATGGGCATTGCCGATGGCGTCGATCTGGGCTGGAAACTCGCTGCGGTGCTCCAGGGCTGGGGGGGTCAGAAACTCCTAGACAGCTATGAGGAAGAACGTCGGCCGGTGCACAACTTCGTGATGGACGAAGCGGTCGCTAATCACGCGCTCCTGAGCCACAAGCTCTGGAAGCACGGAATGGACCAAGCTGACGACGAAGGCGCGCGATTGAGAGAAGAAGCGCGGCGTCTGATCGAAGCGGTCAAAATCCGCGAGTTCGCGACGCTCGGCGTCATACTCGGCTATCGCTATGGCGATTCGCCCCTCATCGTCGCCGACGGTTCACTTCCGCCCAAGCATGACTTCCTGAACTACGTGCCGTCGGCGCACCCGGGATGTCTCGCGCCGCATGCATGGCTGCATGACGGCACGTCGCTGTATGACCACTTCGGGCATGGCTTCACGCTGCTCGTGACGGACGGCTCCGACAACGGTGAGGTCGAGCGCGCGCGCGACGAAGCTCGAAAGGCGGACGTCCCCTTATCGATCCTGAGACCGCGGGAGCCGGCCGTCGCCGATCTTTATCAGGCGCGCTACGTATTGATCCGCCCGGACCAGCATGTCGCGTGGCGTGGCGACGTTTGGCCTGACTCCGCGACAAGACTGTTCGATCAGGTCACAGGGCGTCCCCGCCTCAGCCGATCGGCTTCCGAAATCACAACAGCGAAAGAAGACGAATATGAAATTACTGCGCTACGGTAGCGAAGGGCAGGAACGTCCCGGGCTCCTGGATAGTGCTGGTGCGATCCGCGATCTCTCGGGCGTCCTGAAGGACATCACGCCCGACGTGCTTTCCGACGCCGCGCTCGACAAGCTGCGCGCCATCGATGTCGAGTCGCTTCCACGAGTGCCCGGTACACCGCGGCTCGGCATGCCGGTTGCCGGTATCCGTCAGTGCGTCGCGATCGGCCTCAATTACCGACAGCACGCGATCGAAGCCGGCATGACGATCCCGTCGGAGCCGATCATCTTCTTCAAGGCCATCACGTCGCTGACGGGTCCGAATGATCCGATCGTGTTGCCCGAAAAATCCGAGGCAACCGACTGGGAAATCGAGCTCACCATCGTGATGGGACGTCTGGCACGAAGCGTCCCCGCGGCAAGCGCGTTCGATTATGTCGCCGGCTACACCATCGCGAACGACGTTTCGGAACGCGAATGGCAGTTGAACCGCGGTGGCATGTGGGACAAGGGCAAGAGCTTCGACACGTTCTGCCCGCTCGGACCGTGGCTCGTGACTCGCGATGAGATTCCGGATCCGCAGCAGCTGTCTCTCGAATTGCGAGTCAACGGCGAGGTGCGTCAGAAGTCGAGCACGGCCGACATGATCTTTTCCGTCCGTGAGTTGGTCGCCTACTGTTCGCGCTTCATGACGCTGCTGCCTGGCGACATAATCGTGACCGGCACACCGCAGGGGGTGGGCTGGGCGATGAAGCCGCGGCAGACGTTGAAAGCGGGCGATCGGGTGCACCTCGCCATCGCAGCGTTGGGAGAACAGGAGCAGGTCGTTGCGGCGGGCTAATTCGAGTCTTCGGACAGGTCTCCCGCACGAAGTCATCACCATCGAGGGCGGCTGCCTCGAGGATAACGGCGTGGCTTGCGTGCGATGTCGCCGGATGGCCTCCGGCGAACGTCGAGGCATGGGTCCACCTTAACGCAGCTGCGAGATCACAGAAGAAGAACGGAGCGCCAATGATCGGGGGGAAAGCAGCCGTCGTGACTGGCTCGACGAGCGGCATCGGACTCGGCATCGCGCGAAGCCTCGCTCGTGCGGGGTGCGGGGTTGTGCTGAACGGTTTTGGTCCGCCGCATGAGATCGAAGCGACCCGTGCGGCCATCGCGGAGGAGTTCGGCGTACCGGTGGTCTATTCGGCTGCCGACATGAGTTGCGGCGACGAGGTCATGGCAATGGTCGCCTTCGCCGAAGCGGCGCTCGGCTCCGTCGACATCCTCGTCAACAACGCAGGCATCCAGCATGTCGCGGCGGTCGACG
>JBDTXQ010000240.1:0-4789 GCA_040006115.1 Usitatibacter sp. | reverse complement strand
GTCTACAAGGTCACAACCGAGCGCGACTTCACGCTCACCCTCGACCATTTCTTCGGCGCCGACTCCGCCCCTGGCATGGGCAGCGAGTCGATCGGCGACCTCCTCGGGGGGCTGGATAACGACGAGGACATGGACCCCGGCGCGGACGACGTTTCCGCGGCGGCCGACAACGAGCTGGTGAAGCTCGTGAACAAGATCATCGTGGACGCCTACCACCAGGGCGCTTCCGACATCCACGTGGAGCCGCTGCCGGGCAAGGGCAAAGTGGGCGTGCGCTTCCGCAAGGACGGCACGCTTACCAACTACATCGAGGTTCCCGCGGCCTACCGCCAGCCGCTGGTGACGCGCCTGAAGATCATGTGCGACCTCGACATCTCGGAAAAGCGCCGGCCGCAGGACGGCAAGATCAAGTTCAAGAAGTTCGGCCCCCTCGACATCGAACTGCGCGTGGCGACCATCCCCACCGCCGGCGGCGTGGAAGACGTGGTGATGCGCATCCTCGCAGCGGGCGAGCCGATCCCGCTCGACAAGCTGGGCGTGCTGCCCAACAACATGGAGCGGCTGAAGGGCTGCATCTCCAAGCCCTACGGCCTCTTCTTCGTGTGCGGCCCGACCGGCTCGGGCAAGACCACCACGCTGCACTCGGTGCTGGGCTCGCTCAACACCGTCGACACCAAGATCTGGACCGCCGAGGACCCGGTCGAGATCACGCAGAAGGGCCTGCGCCAGTGCCAGATGAATCCCAAGGCGGGCATGACCTTCGCGGTCGCAATGAAGGCGTTCCTGCGAGCCGACCCGGACATCATCATGGTCGGCGAGATGCGCGACAAGGATACGACCTCGATCGGCATCGAGGCTTCGCTCACGGGCCACCTGGTGTTCGCCACCCTGCACACGAACTCCGCGCCGGAATCGATCATCCGTCTCCTGGACATGGGCATGGATCCCTTCAACTTCGCCGATGCGCTCCTCGGGATCCTCGCGCAGCGCCTCGCCAAGCGCCTTTGCAAGTGCAAGGAGGCCTACACGCCGGGCCAGGACGAGATGAAGCACTTCATCACCGAGTACTGCAACGAGCTCATGAACACCGTCGAATTCAAGAACGACCTGCAGGGCAGCTACAAGAAGGTCTTCGAGCGCTTCGGCAAGGACTACGGCTTCGGCAAGCCCGACTTCAAGATGTACAAGGCGAAGGGCTGCGACGTCTGCGGCGGCACCGGCTACAAGGGCCGCGCGGGCCTGCACGAGCTCCTCGTAGGCACCGACCCGGTGAAGAAGCTGATCCAGGAGCACGCGCGCGTGGCCGAGATCGTCGCCGTGGCGCTCGCCGAGGGCATGCTCACCCTGAAGATGGACGGCATGGAGAAGGTGCTGCAGGGCGTCACCGACATGGCGCAAGTCCGGGCGGTTTGCATCAAGTGACCGCACGTCAGACAACGGATAGCGCGGTCATCCCGGAGTCGTCCGGGATCCAATCGCGCGGCCGCGTGCCGCAGGGGCTCGCCGACCTGCAGCGCTCGCTGGAATCGCATTTCCTATCCAAGCTCGAGTACCTCAACGCGATCGGCATCGCGCTCTCCCAGGAGCGCGACATCCACAAGCTCCTCGAGACCATCCTCATCGCGGCGAAGAACCTCACCCACGCCGACGCGGGGACGCTCTATCGCCTGGATGGGGACAAGCTCCAGTTCGAGATCGTGCGCACCGATTCGCTCTCCATCGCGATGGGCGGCACGTCCGGTAACCCGGTGCCGTTCTACCCGATCCCGCTGCACAACAAGGACGGCGAGCCGAACTACACGATGATTGCGGCCTACGCCGCGTTGATGCAGCGCACCGTGAACATCGCCGACGCATACCTGGAGGAGGGCTTCGACTTCTCCGGCACGCGCAACTTCGACAAGCGCACCGGCTACCGTTCGACCTCGTTCCTCACCGTGCCGATGAAGAACCACGAGGGCGACATCATCGGGGTTCTGCAGCTGTTGAACGCGATCGATCCGGCGACCGGCGTCGTCACTACGTTCGGCGAGGAGGACCAGCGCCTCGCAGAGTCCCTCGCCTCGCAGGCGGCGATCGCCCTCACCAACCGCCTCCTCATCCAGCAGCTCGAGGTGCTCTTCGAGTCGCTGATCGAGCTCATCAACACCGCCATCGACGACAAGAGCCCGTACACGGGCGGGCACTGCAAGCGCGTGCCGACGCTCACCATGATGCTGGCGGAGGCGGCGTCGAGCGCGACGAGCGGTCCGCTCGCGGAGTTCCGCATGTCGGACAAGGACCGCTACGAGCTGAAGATCGCGGGCCTCCTGCACGACTGCGGCAAGATCACGACGCCGGTCCACGTGGTCGACAAGGCCACCAAGCTGCAGACCATCTACGACCGGATCGAGCTCGTCGCTCAGCGCTTCGAGGCGCTCAAGCGCGACGCGGAGATAGAGATGCTGCGCGCCAAGGTGCGCGCGCTCGAGGCCCACGACGAGGCGAGCGCGCGGCGCGCCGAGGAGGCGTGCGCGAGGAAGCTCAAGCAATACGACGACGACCGCGAGTTCCTGCGCCGCACCAACGTCGGCAGCGAGCGCATGAAGCCCGAGGACCAGGCGCGCGTCTCGCAGATCGCACGCTACCCGCTGAAGAACGAGGGCGGCGAGATGGACCGCTTCCTCTCGAAGGACGAGGAGGACAACCTCAACATTCCCTACGGGACCCTGAACCCGGGCGAGCGCGAGATCATCAACCACCACATTGTCGCCACCATCAAGATGCTCGAGGCCTTGCCGTGGCCCCGCCACCTGGGCAACGTGCCCGAGTACGCCGGCGGGCACCATGAGCGCATGGATGGCAAGGGCTACCCGAAGGGGCTCACGCGCGAGCAGATGAGCGTGCAGGCGCGCGTGATGGGCATCGCCGACATCTTCGAGGCGCTCACCGCCAAGGACCGCCCCTACAAGCCGGGCAAGACGCTCTCCGATTCGCTTGCGATCCTCGGGCGCATGAAGCTGAACGGGCACGTCGACCCCGACCTCTTCGACATCTTCGTCGGGGAGAAGGTGTACCTGCGCTATGCCCACGAATTCCTCGATCCCGAGCAGATCGACGATGTCGACGAGGCCTCGATTCCGGGGTATCGAGCCTGAAGACAAGGCTGCCAGTCAGCGTATTCTTCGCGCTCTTCACGGTTTCCGGCTTCGCCGGGCTCATCTACCAATCCATCTGGAGCCACTACCTCCAGCTATTCCTGGGCCACGCCGCCTACGCGCAGACGCTGGTGCTGGCGATATTTATGGGGGGAATGGCCATCGGCTCATGGATCGTGAGCCGCTTCACGCATCGGGTGAGGAACCTGTTGCTGGGATACGCGATCGCCGAGATGGGAATCGGGCTCCTCGCCCTCGTTTTCCATCGCTCCTTCATCTCGGTAACGGGATGGGCGTTCGACGCGGTGATGCCCGCACTTGGGGGCTCCGGAGTGGATCTCTTCAAGTGGAGCCTTGCATCCGCGCTGATCCTGCCGGCCTCGATCCTGCTGGGGACGACGTTCCCGCTCATGAGCGCGGGAATCATGCGGTTGTACGGCGATGTCAGCGGCCGATCGCTGTCGATGCTCTACTTCACCAACAGCTTCGGCGCGGCGATCGGCGTGCTGGTAAGCGGGTTCTACCTCATCGGGAGACTTGGCCTGCCCGGAACCGTGCTCACGGCCGGCATCATGAACATCGTGTTGGCCCTCATCGTCTGGTCGATCGCCCGTGGGATGTCCTTCCCGGCGGCAATCGCGGAGGGCGGCGGCGCAATGGCCACCGCGTCCGGAATACCCTTCGGGAAGGCGATGCTCGCCGTGGCCTTCTTCACCGGAGCCGCGTCCTTCATTTACGAGATCACGTGGATCAGGATGCTGAGCCAGGCACTGGGCGCCTCGACGCAGTCGTTCGAGGTCATGTTGTCGGCATTCATTTTTGCGATGTCCATGGGAGCCTACTGGTTTCGCAATCGCATCGGAACCCTGAAGGACGACATCGGGGCGATCGTGGGACTGCTATTCGCCAAGGCTTTCTTCGCGGTTTGCGCGCTTTGGGTGTACGGCGATGTGCTGAGGCTCATCCAGTGGCTGATGTCGGCGACCGCTCGAACCGACGGCGGGTATGTCCTCACCACGTTCGGCGGCATGGTGGCCTCGATGCTGGTGATGTTTCCGACGGCGTTCTGCGCCGGCATGACGCTGCCCCTCGCCACCCGCGTCCTCACCTCAAGGGGGCTCGGCGAGGCGTCGATCGGCCGAGTCTACGGCGCAAACACGGCGGGATGCATATTCGGCGCGGCATTCGCGACCCACGTCGGCATGGAGCTGGTAGGCGTGAAAGGACTCACCGGGCTGGGCGCGCTGCTGGATGCGGGCGTGGGTCTCGTGCTGATTTTCGTCGCCACCCCTCGGGTTCGAGCCCGATGGTCGGTCCCCGCGGGAATCGCTGCCGCTGCTGCTGCAGCGATGTTCGCCTTCATCCACCTGGACCTCACGATGATGACCTCGGGCGTGTATCGCCATGGCCTGTTCATCGACCCCTCCGAAAGCCGGATGCTGTTCTACCGGGATGGAAAAACGGCGACGATCTCTGTTATCGAGAACGGAACCCGCAGATCCATTCGCACCAACGGAAAGCCCGACGCGAGCATGGAGCGCGCGCCGGATCGCCGCGCCACGCCCGATGAGTACACGATGGTCCTCGCCGCGGTGTTGCCGCTGGCGAGCCTGCGCGATGCGAAGGACGTGGCCAACATCGGGTTCGGCTCG